>NZ_JBSMEZ010000078.1:0-26581 GCF_056498605.1 Profundibacter sp. | reverse complement strand
CCAGCCGCCATTTTGAATGACCCGCAATATTTCGATACGAAATTTTCGCCGATCGTGCGGGTTGTGCCGCGCGACGAGCCGCAATTGCCGCTGGGGTTTACGGATGCGGATGTTATCGTATCCGGCGACAGTTTTGAAGTTGTCGAGGCGTGGACTTAACACCCGTGATAGGTGAAAATCTGCCAGCCTGACATTTAGGCGTGGCTTGGGACGCACAGATTGTGTAACCCAACCCAGTAATGACAGATCAAATCACCCTCCGCCGCCCCGATGACTGGCACCTGCATTTGCGCGATGGCGCAATGCTGGCCGCCGTGTTGCCCGAAACCACGCGCCATTTTGCGCGTGCCATCATCATGCCCAATCTGGTGCCCCCCGTGGTCACCGGTGCCGATGCCGCCGCCTATAAGGCGCGGATCATGGCGGCCATGCCGGATGGCTCTGACTTCACCCCGCTGATGACGCTATATCTGACCGAGGACACGGATGCCGACGACGTGGCAGCCGCGCATGCCTCGGGCCTGATTTCAGCGATGAAGCTGTATCCAGCGGGGGCAACCACGAATTCCGCGTCAGGTGTTGGCGATTTTGACAAGGTGCGCGGTGTGCTGGAACGCATGGCCGAAATCGGCCTGCCGCTCTGTGTGCACGGCGAAGTGACGGATGTCGACATCGACATTTTTGACCGCGAGGCGATGTTCATCGACCGTGTGCTGGACCCGATCCGGCGCAAGACCCCTGATTTACGCGTGGTGATGGAACATATCACCACATCAAACGCGGTGGAGTATGTAGGCGCGGCTAATAATAATCTGGCCGCCACCATTACAACCCACCACCTGATCATCAATCGAAACGACATTCTGGTCGGTGGCATCAAGCCGCATTATTATTGTCTGCCGGTCGCCAAGCGCGAGAGGCACAGATTGGCGCTGCGCAGCGCCGCCACCTCGGGGGACGCGCGGTTTTTCCTTGGCACCGACAGCGCCCCGCATACGGACCCCAATAAACTTAGCGCCTGTGGCTGTGCCGGTTGTTTCACCGCCCCCAACACCTTGCCGATCCTTGCGCATGTGTTCGAGGACGAGGCCGCGCTAGAGCAGTTGGAAGGGTTCACATCCCTGCATGGTCCTGCGTTTTATGGCCTGCCGGTGAACGAAGCCACCTTGACCCTGACCAAAGGCACCCCTGCCCCGATGCCGGATAAATTAATCACCGCCGAGGGTGAAGTCACCCTGTTTGACCCTGGATTTGATCTGTTGTGGCAAGTGACACCCTGATCCATTATCGTTCCATAAATATCCGCGCCGCAGGCATAAAGAATTTTCTTGCCTCCGGCGGGGATATTTAGACAAAAGAGAAACGTAATAAAGGCACTGCAATGATTCCGTCGACATTTCCACCAAAAGAAGAAATCGCACGCCTGACAGCGAAGATGTTGCTCGAGATCAAAGCCGTGCATTTCAATGCGGACGCGCCGTTCACGCTGGCCTCGGGTCTACCCAGCCCGACTTATATTGACTGCCGCACTCCAATATCGCACCCGCGCATCCGTTCAACCATGATGGATTTCATGGTCACCACCGTGATGCGCGATGTGGGGTTCGAAGCGTTTGACAATATCGCTGGCGGCGAAACAGCTGGCATCCCTTTTGCTGCGCTGGTCGCCGAACGGATGGGGCTGCCGATGACCTATGTGCGCAAAAAACCCAAAGGCTATGGGCGGGGCGCGCGCATCGAGGGGGAAATGCGTGAGGGGCAGAATGTTTTGCTGGTCGAGGATCTGACCACCGATGGCGGATCAAAACTGTCATTTGTCGATGCGATTCGGGAAACGGGCGCCAATTGCGCACACACAGCGGTAATTTTTTATTACGATATTTTTCCCGAAACCGAGAAAACCTTGGGTGATCACGGGGTTACCCTGCACCATCTGTGCACATGGTGGGATGTCCTAGCCGAGGCCAAGGCGAGCAAGGCTTTTGATGCGGGCACCCTGAGCGAGGTCGAGAGCTTCCTGACAGCCCCGCGCGCATGGCAGGAAGCGAGAAAAAAATAACGGGCATTTGCTGCGTTTTTCGTGTATATTGGGGCGACAAGAATGATATCCACCAGATATAGACCGCGTTATCTATCCACAGGTTTATACAATTTGCGCTGGCCATGGTGCGTGGATTAAACAAATCCGGCGGGACGAGTGGGTGCACAAATGGGTGAGACATGAACGAAATTACGCCGGTCAATTCAGGTCAAGACGCAGCAGGCGATAGCGCCGGCATCACTGATGCCCTGCCCCATAATGTCGAGGCTGAACAACAGCTGCTGGGCGCGATCCTGACCAACAACGACATTTATGACCGCATTGCTGCGATCATAGGCCCGCAGCATTTTTATGAACCTGTGCATGCCCGTATCTATGAGGTAGCAGCCAGCCGTATTGCCAAAAACAACCTTGCCTCGCCCGTTACACTAAAGGCGTTTTTGGAGGATGACGAGGGCCTGAAGGAGCTGGGTGGCCCCGCTTATCTGGTGCGTCTGGCGGGGGCTGCCATTTCTGGTTTTGCAGCGCGGGATTATGCGCAGATGATCTATGATCTGGCGATCCGGCGCGAATTGATCGGGCTGGGGCGCGACATTTCCGACAAGGCCGCCAAGGTCGACATTGCATCGGAACCTAAGGAGCAGATCGTCGAGGCCGAACAGGCGCTCTATGCACTGGGCGAGCAAGGTCAGACTGACAGTGGGTTTCAATCGTTCCTAAAGGCTGTCACTGACGCCGTGAACGTGGCAAACGCCGCATACCAGCGCGATGGTGGTCTGGCCGGAATTTCCACCGGCCTGACCGATATGGACAAAATGCTGGGTGGCTTGCACCCCTCGGATTTGCTGATCCTTGCGGGTCGCCCCTCGATGGGGAAAACCGCGCTGGCCACCAACATCGCCTTTAACATCGCCAAGGCCTATCAAAAGGGCATTCGCCATGATGGCACCGAAGGGGCGGTAAATGGTGGCGTTGTCGGATTTTATAGCCTCGAGATGTCGGCAGAACAGCTGGCTGCACGTATTTTGTCCGAGGCCAGTGAAGTGCCTAGTGACCAAATCCGCCGTGGTGACATGACCGAAGAAGAATTCCGCCGCTTTGTCGAGGCCGCCAAAGACCTAGAAGCCTGCCCGCTTTATATCGACGACACTCCTGCTCTGCCGATCAGCCAGCTGGCGGCCCGCGCGCGGCGTCTGAAACGCACCCACGGGCTGGATGTGTTGATGATTGACTACCTGCAACTGGTGCGCCCCGCCACCGCCAAAGACAGCCGCGTGAACGAGGTATCCGAGATTACCCAGGGCCTGAAGGCCATTGCCAAAGAGCTGGAAATTCCGGTAATCGCCCTGTCGCAGCTCTCGCGTCAGGTGGAAAACCGCGAAGACAAGCGCCCGCAGCTGTCTGACCTGCGTGAATCGGGATCAATCGAGCAAGACGCCGATGTCGTGATGTTCGTTTACCGCGAGGAATATTACAAAGAACGCGAAAAACCCGGCGATCACGAGCTGGAAAAGATGGCCGCGTGGCAGACCGAAATGGACCACCTGCACGGCAAGGCCGAGATCGTGATCGGCAAGCAGCGCCACGGCCCGATTGGCCATGTGGAGCTGTCATTCGAGGGCCGTTTCACCCGCTTTGGCAATCTGGTCAAACCGTGGCAGCAGCGTGGTGATGGCGAGGACAGTTTTTAATGGGTCCGTTCCACGCCCTTGTTGTGTTAGAGCGTCACAGCGAACATCGCAGAAAACGATTTGAAGGATAGCTGCGGCCATTTTTTCGCCTGAACCCTATTCAACATTTCAAATTTGCGAGTCACTCTAATGACAAAATTTAACGAACTCCCCGTTCTGGACGGGCGTGCATTGCATGATGGCAGTGATAAATCCAGCCTTATCAATGATTTTCGCACCACCTATGGCGAGGTCGGGTTTGGCTACATCGTGAACCACGGCATTGATCAGGGGCTGATTGACGCGGTGTTTGACGCCTCGCGCCGGTTTCACGCCCTGCCCATAGAACAAAAGATGGCGGTGGAATTGGACGCTCGCCATCGCGGCTACATCCCGATCAACACCTCGACAGAGGTGAATTCAAAACTGGCCGATGTGAAAAAGCCCAACCAATCCGCCAGCTTTATGATGATGCGCGAGGATGCGCAGGCCGACCCCAATCTGTTCCTGTCCGGCCCCAACCAGTGGCCTGATCTGGCAGGATTTCATGAAACGCTTGTGGAGTATAATGCAGCATTGACGGAACTTGGCCATAGGGTAATGAAAATCGTGTTGCAGGCTGTGGGGACGCCGGATGATATCCTGAAGGGTTTCGCGCCGCCAACCACATGGCTGCGCCTATTGCATTACCCTCCGATGCCTGCTGCAAGTGCGGATGATCTGTTTGGCAGCGCGCCGCACACAGATTTTGGTTGTTTAACCATTCTGGCAACCGATGATGTAGGCGGGTTGCAGGTGCAAACCACATCTGGCGACTGGATCAATGCGCCCCCTATCCCCGGCGCATTCGTGGTTAATGTCGGTGATATGCTGCACCGGATGAGCAACGGGCGGCTGTTATCCACCCCGCATCGGGTGATCAACAAATCGGGGCGCGAGCGGTATTCCTGCCCGTTTTTCTATGACCCGAATGTCGGATATGATGTTGCCCCGTTGCTGGGCACGGGTGCGGCGAAATTCGCGCCGGTGAATTACGGTGATTTCCTGCGGGGCGAATTACAAGCGGGTTATGACAAACACAAAGCATCGTGAAATGGGTGGGGCAGGCATATGCGCCGACCCCGGATTCTGTCGCCTATTATTCCAGTTTGACCAATTCATCATCCATCGATCCAGCCCATACCACATGTCCTGTAACCATAAACGAGGCAACATCGCCCGTGGATAAAATGGCTTAAAGCCCATTAAGGATTCTCCGAACAATAAACTCGGGGGTGATCCAGAAAATCAAAAGCTGCGCAATTGCAGCCACGTAATCCGTGCAACATGCGGCCCAATTCATACAGGTTCAAGGCGCCTCTCGCGTGTTTCCACTTGACCTTGCCCGCCTGCCCGTCAAAAACCCCCTATGGGAAGTGCGACATTAACAATTGATCTGGATGCGATTGCCGCCAATTGGCGTGCACTGGACTCAATGACAGATTGCGAAACAGCAGCTGTGGTCAAGGCCGATGGCTATGGTCTGGGTGTCCGCCGTGTGGCCAAGGCATTGGCGCAGGCCGGGGCAAAGCGGTTTTTCGTGGCTGTAGCCGAAGAAGGCGCCGCCGTGCGCGATGCGGTGGGGCCGAACGCGGAAATTTTGGTGTTTGGCGGCCATATGCGCGGCGACACCGATATGATCAGTGATTTGCATCTGGTCCCGATGCTGAATTCGCTAGACCAGCTGACCCGCCATTTCGAGGCCCTGCCAAACGCGCCCTTCGGCATCCAGCTGGACAGCGGCATGAACCGGCTGGGCATGGAAGCGGTCGAATGGGATGCTGTGCGCGATATCGTGCTGGCGCAAAACCCCGTGCTGGTGATGAGCCATCTGGCCTGTGCAGACGAGCCTGAGCACGCGATGAACGGCCAACAACTGACCGCGTTCAAGGCCATGACCGATGGCATCACAGCGCCCCGCTCATTGGCGGCCACAGGCGGCATCCTGTTGGGGCCCGACTATCACTTTGATCTGACACGCCCGGGTATCGGCTTATACGGCGGCCTACCGTTTTCCGCTGCCCACCCCGCCGCCACCCTGTCATTGCCGGTGATCCAGACCCGCGATTTGCAAGTGGGTGAAACTGTGGGCTATGGCAACGCATGGCGCACCAACACCACCGCCACCATCGCCACTTTGTCAGGCGGCTATGCCGACGGGTTGATCCGCGCCCTCTCGAACGGCGCGACATTCTGGGCCAATGACATTGCCTGCCCGATGGTCGGACGTGTATCAATGGACCTTATTACAGTTGACATCAGTCACTTGCACGAGGTTCCTCATCACCTTGATATCCTTGGACCACAGCAAACCGTTGAAGATCTGGCAGCAATGGCTGGCACCATCGGCTATGAAATCCTCACATCCTTAGGCCCACGTTACACCCGCCGCTACGCTGGGGGATTTGCCCAATGATACTGCTGGCCCCCGTCGCTACGCTTGGGCGTAACACAATGGGCATGCTGGCCGCCATTGGCCGGATTGCGATCTTTTTCGCCCAGACAATTGGCCATATGCTGCGCCCGCCGTTCTATTTCAAGGAATTCGGCCATGCCCTGCTGACCATTGGCTATTTCAGCTTGCCGGTTGTCGGGCTGACCACTTTTTTCACCGGCGGCGCATTGGCCTTGCAGATTTACGCGGGCGGCGCACGGTTTAGCGCTGAATCCGTGGTGCCATCCATCGTTGCCATTGGCATGGCGCGGGAACTTGGCCCTGTTCTGGGCGGGTTGATGGTGGCTGCTCGGGTGGCCTCGTCCATAGCTGCTGAAATAGGCACGATGAAAGTGACCGAACAAATCGACGCGCTGGTCACCCTATCAACCCACCCGATGAAATACCTGACTGTGCCCCGCGTGCTGGCCGCCACTATCGCTGTGCCGGTTCTGATCGCGGTTGGCGACAGCATCGGCATCATGGGCGGATATATCGTCGGGGTGGCGCGTTTGGACTTTAATTCAGCCGTGTATCTACATAATACCATTGATTTTCTTGAAATGTGGGATGTCACCTCTGGCCTGCTAAAGGGTGCCGTGTTCGGCTTTATCGTCGCCCTGATGGGCTGCTATTACGGGATGAATTCGGGCCGTGGTGCGCAGGGCGTCGGCCATGCCACCAAATCGGCAGTGGTGGCGGCATCGATCCTGATCCTTGCCTCCAACTACCTGCTCACAGAGTTGTTTTTCTCCGCATGATTACGCTTGATAATGTTCACAAGGCCTTTGGTGCCAACAAGGTTTTGCAGGGGGTTAACCTGACCATCCCGCGTGGCGAAAGCATGGTGATCATTGGCGGGTCGGGCACCGGAAAATCGGTGGCGCTGAAATGCATTCTGGGGCTGGTGAAGCCCGACAGCGGCACCATCACTGTGGATGGCCAGGACGTCACCAAAGTGGAGCGCGACGCGTTTCTGGCCCGTTTCGGGATGCTGTTTCAGGGTGGCGCGCTGTTTGACAGCCTGACGGTCTGGCAAAACGTCGCCTTTCGCCTGCTGCGCGGCTCATTAAAGCGGCCCAAAGACGAGGCCCGCGAGATCGCCATTGAAAAACTGCGCCGTGTCGGGCTGAAACCCGAGGTCGCCGATCTGTTCCCTGCCGAGCTGTCCGGCGGCATGCAAAAACGCGTCGGGCTGGCCCGCGCCATAGCCGCCGAACCTGAAATCATCTTTTTTGACGAACCCACAACGGGGCTGGACCCGATCATGGCGGGTGTGATTAACGAGCTGATCCGCGAGATCGTGGTTGAGATGGGCGCAACCGCCATGACCATCACCCACGACATGACTTCTGTGCGCGCCATTGCCGACAAAGTGGCAATGCTGCACGACGGGGTGATCAAATGGACGGGGCCTGTGGCCGATATGGACAACAGCGGCGATCCCTATCTGGACCAGTTCATTCATGGCCGCGCCGAAGGGCCGATCGAGGCGGTTCGGTAAGCATTTGTTGCCAAAATCGAAACAATAGATCACCCCCGCGCCGCATTGCGCCTAAAATTCCCCCTTAACCATTAACTGATTCTACACTATTACTTAAACAAGTGACCTTAGCCCTTTGATTTCGTTGCTGGAGTGGGCCAAGGATTATTGGTGGGGGAATATTATGCCAAAACAATCTGCGGCCCATTGGGTCAGCATTCAAAAATTTGTTCAAAAAACCACGCTGTTTGCGATTGCGCTTTTGGCGCTCACGATGGTTGTTCTTAGCATTGGTGCGGCTGTTGGCCTGCTGCCGTGGCTTGAGATTACCGCGCGCGTCAGTGGTGGCGAAATTGCCAATGCCGGAATGATTGCCCAGCTGGGTTTCACCTTTTTCTGTCTGGCGATGCTGTTTTTCCTGCCCGCCAACAACCGGATCATGCAGCTGGAAAACACTCATCGCAATTTCCATGTCAGCATGGAGGACGTTGCCAAAGCCTACGTGGTGAGCCACGAAGCCGACCGCGCGGGGCTGTTCAAGATCGGATCAGAATTTGACTCCGTGCGCGAACGCATTGCCCATCTGCGCGACCATCCACAGCTTGCCACGCTAGAACCCAGCGTTCTGGAAATCGCGGCACAAATGAGCTTTGAGGCCCGCGATCTGGCCGAGGTTTACAGCAGCGAGCGGGTTGAACGCGCCAAAATGTTCCTTAAGCAACGCCAGCAAGAGATTGATACCTTTCAGGAAAACATCCGCATCGCCCATCACACAACAGGCGAGTTGAAGAACTGGTTGTTGCAGGTGGAAACCGAAGAAGGTCTGGTCGAGCGCCAGCTGGATACGCTTCAGGCGGACCTGTTTGAAATCCTGCCAGAGCTTGGCTTTGATCTGGACCACGATGAAAAACCGGCCAAGGATGTTAATGTTGTGCCCATGGCGGCCAAGCCCGCGGAATAGCCCTATAGGGCAGGATTTTACGGCTTCAAGGATTGTGATGCGCCCCGTCGCCGCATAAATGCAAAGGCAGGGCACAAATGCCCTGTCATTCGGGACGGATATATTGTGGCCACTTTCCTAAAAATCGCCAACCTGTCGTTGATCATCCTGTTCCCCATCGCGTGGTTCGCGCCGATGTTGCGGGCGGGGTTCATGCCGTTTTTCTTTGGCCTTGATGAAATATCGGTGATCACGGGGCTGCAAAGCCTGTGGGAATCCGATGTGTTCCTCGCCTTGCTGGTCACGTTTTTTGCCATCTTTGCCCCCTATATGAAAACCATCGGACTGGCGTTGATCCATTTCAATCTGTTGCATCGCAAGGTGCTGCCGGTGCTGCATTTACTGGGCAAACTGGCGATGGCCGATATTTTCCTGATCGCGCTGTATCTGGTGGTGGGTAAAGGGATTGGCGTGGGTAAAATTGAAACCGCGTGGGGATTATACCTGTTTACCGGCTGCATTCTGGCGTCATTAGCCATTTCATTTCTTGCGGAAAAACGCAAAAGGTCTGCTTGATGTAGCGCCAAAGCTAAGGCACAAGACCCTATGGCAAAGCAAAACACCTTCACCTGCAATTCCTGCGGCGCATCCTCGACCAAATGGTCGGGCCGTTGCGAGGCCTGCGGTGCATGGAATTCGATCACAGAAGAGGTGCCACTGTCGGCTGGCCCTGCCAAGAAATCGCTTGGCGGCAAACGGGGCCGTTCGATCCATCTGTCCGACCTGTCCAGTGACGAGGCCCCGCCCCCGCGCACCCATTCGGGTATGGATGAACTGGACCGTGTGCTGGGCGGCGGTCTGGTGCCGGCCTCGGCTGTGTTGGTCGGCGGTGATCCGGGTATCGGCAAATCCACATTATTGCTACAGGCCGCCGCCAGTTTCGCCGGTAAAGGTCTGAAAGTTATCTATGTTTCCGGTGAAGAGGCCAGCGCCCAGATACGGATGCGAGCCGACCGTCTGGGTCTGCGCGATGCGCCTGTGCAGCTGGCCAACGAAACCAACCTGCGCGATATCCTGACCACACTCGAGGCTGAGAAACCCGATCTGGCGATTATCGATTCGATCCAGACCATGTGGGCCGATAATGTTGAATCCGCACCTGGCAGTGTCTCGCAAGTGCGGGCCGCCGCGCACGAGCTGACCACCTTCGCCAAGCGGCGCAATATGTCGGTGATCCTAGTTGGGCACGTCACCAAGGATGGCCAAATCGCTGGCCCCCGCGTGATCGAACATATGGTCGACACCGTGCTGTACTTTGAGGGCGAGCGCGGCCACCAGTTCCGAATCTTAAGGGCGGTAAAAAACCGTTTCGGGCCTGCCGACGAAATCGGCGTGTTTGAAATGACCGGTGCGGGCCTGTCCGAAGTTACCAACCCCTCCGCTCTGTTCCTATCGGAACGCGATAAACCCGCCGCAGGGTCGGTGGTATTTGCTGGTATCGAGGGCACCCGCCCCGTGTTGTGCGAGTTGCAAGCGCTGGTTGCCCCCTCGCCCCACTCCCAACCCCGCCGCGCCGTTGTTGGCTGGGATAGCGGCCGTTTAGCGATGATACTGGCCGTGCTCGAGGCCCGCTGCGGCATCCCGTTCACCGGACTCGATGTCTATCTGAACGTGGCGGGTGGTATGCGTATTAGTGAACCGGCCGCCGATCTGGCTGTTGCAGCCGCACTACTATCGGCCCGCGAAGACACCGCATTGCCCGCCGACACTGTGGTTTTTGGCGAAATTAGCCTATCAGGAGCCCTAAGACCCGTTGGACAGACTGAAAACCGCTTGAAAGAGGCTACCAAACTGGGTTTTACAGGCGCAATCGCCCCTGCGGGCAGCAAAACTGCAACCGCAACGGGGCTTAAGATGCAGCAGATGTCCGATCTAACGGCATTTGTCGGCGAGATTTTCGGGGCGGGGTAACGCCCCAAAGCAGGCGAGGAGAGAAGACGTGGAAGGTTTTACAATTATAGACGGCGTGGTGGCAGTGGTCATCATCCTATCGGCGCTTTTGGCCTATTCCCGCGGCTTCGTGCGCGAGAGCCTGTCCATCGCGGGCTGGGCCGCCGCAGCAGTGCTGGCCTTTTTGTTTGCAGGGCAGGCCGAACCCTTGATCCGCGAAATTCCGATCCTTGGCGATTTCATTAAGGACAGCTGTGAATTGTCCCGCATCGCGGCATTTGCCGCCGTCTTTGCGGTGGGCCTGATCGTCATGTCACTGATTACACCGCTGTTTTCATCCATTGTGCAGCGTTCAGCCCTTGGCGGCATTGATCAGGGGCTAGGATTTCTGTTCGGTGTGGCGCGTGGTGCGTTGCTGGTTGGCGTCGCATTGGTGGTTTATGACCGCGTTGTCACCGATCAGGCCATGCCAATGATCGACGACAGCCGCACCGCCCGCATTTTTGCAAAAATGCAGGACAGCATCAACGACAGCATCCCCGAGGATGCGCCAGGCTGGATTGTGTCACGTTACGAGCAACTGGTCGGGGATTGCAGCAAACCTGCCCCTGAATAGGGGTTTGGTGGCTGCATATCTCGCATATGTGATTGCCTGTGTGCAGCCCCCCTGCTGTTGAAACCTATATTTTCTGACAAAACAGCGTTATCAGGTGAACAGTTATTGGCCGCCTGATCCTGCTTGTCGGCTGGGTCTGGGCATCTATTTGGAGACTGTACATGCGCCTTACTTCCTTTGCGATTGCGACCGCCGCCAGCCTTATCCTGATCAACAGCACCGCCAACGCCAGTTCACATGGCAATGCATTGGTGATGAGCGGGCCGCTGAATGGCCAGGTGTTCATCATGAACGAAAAACACATGTCTCTGTATTTCTATGGCAAAGACACAAACGGCGTGTCCAAATGCAACGGGGCCTGCGCCACAGCATGGCCGCCAGCCTTAATGCCCGCAGGCACGCAGATGCCCGAAAGTTATTCCCTAATCAAACGCGACGATGGCACCATGCAGATCGCCTTTAAGGGGCGCCCGCTATATCTCTATGCAAAAGACCGCAAAATCGGCGATATCAAGGGGGACGGGGCAAAAGGTTTGTGGGTTTTGGCACGGCCCTAACCCTGCGACAAGGCAACACCCCAAAAGCATGTGCGTTTATCTATGACTTATCTATGACTCTGTGGTGACACACGGCGTCCAACCTCGTATGAGGGTGGCACGCCTACTGCCATAGGATTCGGAGCGACTGCTGAAATGCACAAAATGCCCCCCTGCCACCCGTTCGATGATGATAAATTAAAAGAGGAATGCGGCGTTTTCGGCGTGATCGGTGTGGCCGAGGCCGCCAATTTCACCGCCTTAGGCCTGCACGCCCTGCAACATCGCGGCCAAGAGGCCGGTGGCATCGTCAGCCATGATCCGGTCGAGGGGTTCAATTCGGCGCGTCGTTTCGGTTACGTGCGCGATAATTTCACCAAAGCCAGCCTGATGGACACCCTGCCCGGCCCGCTGGCCATCGGCCATGTGCGCTATTCCACCAGTGGTAAAAAGGGCGCCGTGATCCGCGATGTGCAGCCGTTCTTTGGCGAATTTGCCATGGGCGGAGCGGCGATTGCCCACAATGGCAACATCACCAACGCCGCGGCCCTGCGCCGCGAATTGATCCAGCATGGCTCAATATTCCAGTCCTCGTCCGATACTGAATGTATCATCCACCTGATGGCCCGCAGTTTCCAGAGCAACATCCCCGAGCGGATGAAAGACGCGCTGCGCCGCGTTGAGGGCGCGTTCTCTATCGTTGCCATGACCCGCACCAAACTGATCGGTGTGCGTGACGCGCTGGGGGTTCGCCCGCTGGTGCTGGGCAAGGTTGGTGATGGTTGGGCGCTGGCCTCGGAAACCTGTGCGCTGGACATCATCGGTGCTGAATTTGTGCGTGATATCGAACCTGGCGAAATGGTGGTGATCACTAAGGATGGCGTTGAGAGCCACCGCCCGTTTGCCCCCGCCAAACCACGGTTTTGCATCTTCGAGCATGTCTATTTCTCGCGCCCCGACAGCATCGTCGGTGGTCAGTCGATTTACGAGACCCGCCGCCAGATCGGCATCGAGCTGGCCCGCGAGGCCCCTGTGGACGCCGATCTTGTTTGCCCCGTGCCCGACAGCGGCACGCCTGCAGCCATTGGTTTTGCGCATGAAACCGGCATCCCTTACGGCATGGGCATCATCCGCAACCAGTATACGGGGCGCACTTTTATCGAGCCCACCGAAAGCATCCGCAACATGGGGGTGCTTCTGAAGCTGAACGTCAACCGCGCGCTGATCAAAGGAAAGCGGGTGATACTGGTCGATGACAGCGTTGTGCGCGGCACCACGTCGCGTAAAATCAAGGAAATGATTCTGGATGCGGGGGCTGCCGAGGTCCACTTCCGCATCGCGTCCCCCCCCACCATGTGGCCCTGTTTTTACGGCGTAGACACACCTGAACGCGAGCAACTGCTGGCCGCCACCATGAACGAGGAAGAAATGCGCGAGCATTTGGGGGTGGATTCATTGCGCTTTATCACGCTGGACGGTCTGTATCGCGCCGCGGGTCAGGCAAAGGGGCGCGACAACGCCTCGCCGCAATATTGCGACGCCTGTTTTTCCGGCGAATATCCGGTGAAGCCTGCGGATATGATTGCGCAGGGGTTTGAAATCAAGGCGGCGGAATGATCCCGCCCTTCCCCACAAACGTCGCCGCTGCCTATGACAGCTACCCCATTGCGGCCCGCGATGTCCTGCTAAACCTGCGCAGCCTGATCTTCCTAACCGCCGCCCAAAATCCAGTCATCGGCCCCCTGACGGAAACCCTGAAATGGGGTGAACCGGCCTACCTGACCGAAACCACTAAATCCGGCTCCACCATCCGCATGGCATGGAAACCGGCAAAACCCGACCACGGCGCGCTGTTTTTCAACTGCAAAACCACGCTGGTGGACACCATGCGCGAGATTTACCCCGATACATTCACCTATCAAGGCACCCGTGCGGTGCTATTTCCGCTGAATCAACCGCTACCAAATGACGCTCTGGCGCATTGCATCGAAATGGCGCTAACATATCACCGAAATAAACGGTAGAAACCAACACATGACAAACCCATCCGAACCCGTCGCCCTGATCACCGGCGCGTCCCGCGGCCTTGGCGCTGCTATGGCCGAAGCCTTGGCCCCGACCCACCACATCATCGCCGTGGCCCGCACCACCGGCGGGCTCGAGGATCTGGACGACCGCATCAAAGCCAAGGGCGGCAACGCCACGCTTGCGCCGATGGACATCACACAAGACGCTGCCATGCAGCACCTGTGCCGTTCGATCTATGATCGCTGGGGCGGATTATCCATGTGGGTGCATGCCGCTATCCATGATGCGCCATTATCGCCCGCGGGCCATATCAGCGAGGGTGACTGGGATAAATCCATCGCCCTGAACACCCGTGCCACCGGCCTCCTGATCAGCTATATTGCGCCTTTACTGGGCCAATCGGGCACAGCGATCTTTTTTAATGATCCTGCACCGCGCGGTGCCAAGTTCTTTGGCGCTTATGGTGCGACCAAAGCCGCGCAAATCGCGCTGGCCCGCAGTTGGCAAGCAGAATCGGTGAAAACCGGCCCCCACATCCACATCGCCACGCCCGCGCCAATGCCCACTGGCCTACGCGCCCGTTTCTACCCTGGCGAAGACCGCAAACCACTGGCCGATCCGCATGACGAAGCCGCCAAGATACTGGCAGAACTATAGCGTCCCCCTTCTTCTTGCCCTAAATACCTCGGCGCCTCGCTACATAGAATCTTTTCTGCCACAAAGTGGCGGGTGTAATGGTGGCAGCGAGACAGAACCTTTACCATACCTCCCCCTTGCCCTATTCAACTCTTAGGGTAACAAGGGCAAAATCGATCATGCGCATACTGATCACCAATGACGACGGCATCAACGCGCCGGGACTACTGACGCTGCTGAACATCGCAACTGAAATTGCGGGACCGGACGGCGAAGTCTGGACCGTGGCACCTGCATTCGAGCAATCGGGAGTGGCGCATTGCATTTCCTACACCCACCCGATGATGATTGCGCAACTGGGCGAGCGGCGCTTTGCCGCCGAAGGCTCGCCCGCCGATTGCGTGCTGGCAGGCCTGCACGACGTGATGAAAGACACCCCGCCCGATCTGATCTTGTCTGGCGTGAACCGTGGCAACAATGCGGCTGAAAACACGTTATATTCCGGCACCATTGGCGGCGCGATGGAAGCGGCCCTGCAAGGGCTGCCCGCGATTGCCCTGTCCCAATACTTTGGGCAAGAAAACGCCGATCTGGATGACCCGTTCGAGGCCGCAGCCGTGCACGGCGTCTCTACAGTGCGCGCAATCCTTGCCGCCACCCCACAAAACAACGATGATTACCGCCTGTTTCACAGCGTTAATTTCCCCCCCGTTGCTGCCGCTGCTGTGAAGGGCATGAAAGCCACACCACAAGGGTTTCGCCGCGATGTGAATTTCGGCATCGAGCCGCATTTCGCCCCCTCGGGCCGCAAATTTCTGTGGATCAAGGGCGGGCCGCAACACACCCCGACAGAGCCTGGCACCGATGCGGCTGTCAATCTGGATGGCTACATTTCAATCACCCCGATGCGGGCCGATCTGACAGCTCATGATACGCTGGCCGATTTGCAAGGCTCATTAGACAAATCAGCATCCAAATGAAACACGCCGAACGCAAAATGCAATTCCTTTTTGCCTTGCGTTCCAAGGGTGTAACCGATGCGCGGGTGCTTTCGGCAATGGAAACCATCGACCGTGGCCATTTCGTAAAAGGCCTGTTTGAAAACCGCACATACGAGGATATGCCACTGCCGATTGCTTGTGGTCAAACCATCAGCCAGCCCTCGGTTGTTGGCCTAATGACACAGGCGCTAAAGGTGCAGCCGCGCGACAAGGTTCTGGAGGTTGGCACCGGTTCCGGCTATCAGGCCGCGATCCTGTCACAACTGGCGCGACGCGTCTACACGGTGGACCGTTTCAGCCGTCTGGTGCGCGAGGCATCCGCCGTGTTTCGCAAGCTGGATCTGTCCAATGTCACCGCCTTTACCGCCGATGGCAGTCATGGCCTGCCAGATCAGGCCCCGTTTGACCGTATCATCGTTACCGCAGCCGCCGAAGATACGCCCGGCCCCCTCTTGGCGCAGCTGAAAATTGGCGGTATCATGGTTTTGCCCGTGGGTCAGGGGCAAGCGGTGCAGAACCTGATCAAGGTCACACGCACCAACACAGGCTATGATTATGACGAAATACGACCCGTGCGTTTCGTGCCCTTGCTGGAAGGTTTGGGGAAAGAGTAAGACAAAACAATAAAGGTCCGGCAAACGGGCTGTGAATTTGAGGATAGAGCAAATGGCAAAACGCCGATCCCCCATGATGCGGGCCCTGTATGCAGGAGTCACCCTGACCACATTGGGCGTCCTTTCGGGCTGCGCAGATTTCGATTTTGACATACGTGACAAATTCGGCAACGCGCCCGACACATCCACTGCAGCGCGACAGGCGACATCGCCACGCCCGCAAGCCGATAACCGTGGCGTCATTTCCTATCCGAACTATCAGGTCGCCATCGCGCGCCGTGATGACACCGTGGCCGACGTAGCCACGCGCGTTGGACTGGGGGCTAGCGAGTTGGCCCGCTATAACGGCATCGCGCCTGAGGCCAAGCTGCGCAAGGGCGAAATCATCGCCCTGCCGCGGCGCGTTGCCGAGCCATCCCCAGCCACGGGATCGGCCACCACGGGGCCGTTACAGCCTGAAACCATCGACATCACCACCTTGGCTGGTGGCGCGATTGAACGTTCAGGCAGCACCCCCGCAGCCGCACCGAACACACCATCGGGTGCAGAGCCCGTCCGCCACAAGGTCGAGCGCGGCGAAACCGCCTATTCGATCTCGCGGCTTTATAACGTGTCGGTGCGATCCTTAGCCGAATGGAACGGGTTGGGCGCCAACCTGTCGGTGCGCGAAGGCCAGTATCTGTTGATCCCTGTTGCCAGCACGACCCAAACCGCCTCGGCAAGCAGCACAACCCAGCCTGGCAGCGGCACCCCGACTCCGGTACCGCCGAGTTCGACCAAACCGTTGCCTGCTGAAACTGCATCGCCAACACCTTCCACCCCCACACCGGCGTCGCCCAATCTGGGCGGCCAAAGCACGGCAGACTCAAGCAACGCTAGGCTGCTATATCCGGTTCAGGGCAATATCATCCGCGCCTATTCAACCAAAAGCGATGGCATTGATATCGCCGCCAAGGCAGGGTCGCCCGTGAAGACAGCGGATGCGGGCACCGTGGCCGCGATCACCCGCGACACCGATCAGGTGCCGATTCTGGTGATCCGCCATGCGGGCAACCTGTTGACGATTTACGCCAATGTCAGCGACATCACTGTGAAAAAAGGCGACCGTGTCAGCCGTGGCCAAACCATTGCCAAGGTGCGTTCCGCCAATCCGTCATTCGTGCATTTCGAGGTGCGCAAGGATTTCGACAGCGTCGATCCGATGCCTTATCTGGAGTAATTGGGTCGGGTGTCTAAAGCGAAACGCCCCTGCGCCCTGCCAGATCGGTGAAATACTGCCATGCGACGCGGCCCGAACGGGCCCCGCGTGTGGCGGCCCATTCTATCGCCTCGGCGCGCAGGGTTTCGGGTGCGATTTCAACACCGTATGCAGCACAATAGCCGTGGATCATTTCCAGATATTCTTCCTGCGAGCAGGAATGGAACCCCAACCACAGCCCAAACCGGTCTGACAGCGATACTTTTTCCTCGACCGCCTCACTCGGGTTAATAGCGGATCCACGCTCGTTCTCGATCATGTCGCGTGGCATCAGGTGACGACGGTTCGAGGTGGCGTAGAACACCACGTTTTCCGGTCGCCCGATCACCCCGCCATCCAGCACCGCCTTTAGCGATTTATAGTGTTCATCGTCATGGGAAAACGACAGATCGTCGCAAAACAACAGAAACCGCACAGGTGCGTCCCGTAGCAACGCCAGCAAACGCCCGATGCTGGGCAAATCCTCGCGCTGCACCTCGACAATCTTCAGGCTATGACCTTGCGCAAGCACCGCCGCATGGATAGCCTTGACCAAGGACGATTTCCCCATCCCGCGCGCGCCCCACAACAGGGCGTTATTGGCAGACAGGCCACGGGCAAATTGCAGGGTGTTTTCCAGTAAGGTATCGCGGGACCGGTCCACCCCGACCAACAGGTCGAGCGCCACGCGGTTCACGTCGGTCACAGGCTCCAGATGGTCCGGCTCTACATGCCACACGAAGGCATCAGCGGCGTCAAAATCGGGGGCGCTGGCGGCGGGTGGGCTGATCCGTTCCAGCGCTGCCGCGATCCGATCTAACGTCGCATCGTTCACTTGCCGTCGTCCTTGAAATAACCCTCTTCATCTTCCTCGTCCTCATCGAACTCGGACATCAAAGAGTCTTCTTCTTCTTTGGTTTCATCTTCTTCGTCTTCATCATCGTCGAACCACAGACCTTCGGCCCGCAATTTAGCCTCGCGCTTGCGCTCAACATACGACACCAGATGAATCGATATTTCGTATAGGCCGTAAACAACAACGAACAGGATAAGCTGCGTCATCACATCCGGCGGGGTCACCAATGCGGCCAACAGCAGGATGCCGACAATTGCATATTTACGCACATTGCGCAGCCCCTTAGCGCTGACCAGACCGGCCTTGCCCATCAGGGTCAACAGGACCGGAAGCTGGAAACACAGGCCGAATGCCACAATCATTTTCAGTGTGATATCAAGGGTTTCGTTAACTTTCCCCTGAAACACAATCGAAATTCCTCCGGCTTTATCTGGCAGGTTTACCGCATCGGCCCCCTTATCACCAACGATGGCAGAAAACACCGAAGACGCATCCGAGAACCCCAGGAAAAAATTCATCGCCAGCGGGATCACCACGTAATGGGCAAATGCTGCCCCCAGAAGAAATAACAATGGCGAGGCAATAACGAAGGGTAAAAAGGCGGATTTTTCGTTTTTATACAGACCGGGGGCGACAAACCGCCATAACTGGTTGGCAATCACCGGCGACGACAGGCCAAGACCGAAAACCATCGAAATCCGGATCAGGGTAAAGAAATATTCCTGCGGCGCGGTGAAAATCATCACCGGATTGGGGTCGCCCAAGTCACGCATGGTTTGTTCAATCGGGGCCAGCAGGAAATCAAGGATCAAACTGCCGAATGAAAAACAAATGACCATACCAATGATAAACGCCACCACCGATTTGATCAGTCGATCACGCAGTTCGGCCAGATGCTCGATCAACGGAGCGGTAGAATCCTCAACCTTGTCGGTCATGTTTTAGCGCCTGTTTTGGGTTTGGGCTTGGTCGCGCGTAGCTTGGCAGCAGCTTTGGGCTTCGCCGCTGCTTTTGCCTTTGGCTTCGCCGCCGCTTTTTTGGCTGCGGGTTTTGCAGGTTTTGCCGCCGCCTTGGCGTCTGCCGCCTTTTTCGCCGTCGCTGCGTGCATTTTCTTGGCCGCCTCGGTGCGCTCGGTTACGGATGCTGCCTTTTTCGCCTTATCCGCTGCCTTGGTTTCGGCGGCTTTTTTCTTGGATTCGGGTGTCATCGGGTCCCAGTTTTCAAACTGGGTCGCCACATCGTCCAGCGTATCCAACCCAAGGCTCTTTTTCGATGTTGCGGCCTTCAGGTCATCCGCCACATCCTTAACGCCCGCCTGATCCGCGGCTTCGTTCATCGCTGACTGGAAATCGCGCGCCATGCCTTTGGCTTTGCCGGTGAACCGGCCAAGGGTGCGAAACATCCCGGGCAAATCTTTGGGCCCCACGACGATCAGCGCCACGATGCCTACGACCATAAGTTCGGTCCAACCGATGTCAAACATAAGGGATCCGCCTGTTCAGGTTCAAAGGATTGCCGCGCGTTTAAGCGTCGTCTTTCACTTTTTCTTCTTCAGGGGTCACGTCTTTGGCGGCGGTCGCTGTATCTTCCAGCTCTTCCTTGCCCTCGCTAACGCCCTTCTTAAACGAGGTAATACCCTTGCCCACTTCGCCCATCAAGGACGAGATTTTGCCGCGCCCGAACAGCACCAGCACAACAACGGCGATCAGTAGCAGGCCCGGTAGACCAATATTATTCAGCATAGTTTTCTCCCATATTCAGGATGCCCAACCTAGCTGGGCATAAAATTCACCATCTGTATGTATTGCCTCTGCGGACAAGTTCAAAGGCCAAATGCGCATCTTTCCTGTGCTTTTTCAAATGAATCGCACCCCCAGATTGCCAACTGACAGATTCATGTCAGTTGGGGGGCGGTATCAAAGGGGGCGAATCAACCGCTTCATCAACCAACCAAAAGGAAAATATCATGCGATTCTCTCTGTCTATTCTGGCGCTTGCCGCCCTGCCCTTCGCCCCAGCCGATAGTGCGCGCGCCGGTGACTCTTCACCCCTTGTTGCGGAAATTGTCACCTTTCGCCTGAATGCCGGAGTAGATGATATCCAATTCCTGAATGACGCCAAAGCAACCGATCCCATCGTTCGGGCCGCGCAAGGCTTTATCAGCCGAAGTCTCAGCAAGGGCGAGGATGGCGTCTGGACCGACTATATCCTTTGGCAGACCCTTGCAGATGCACAGACCGCTGCGAAAACCGTGGTGAATGATCCGGCGTTCGCCCCCTTCGGGCAGGCGATTGATTTTGAAACAGTCGTTATGCGTCACGAGGCCGTGCAGTGGCAAATGCAGCAATAACTTGACGCGCCTTTGCAGGTCAGAGAGTTTGCGCCATGCGCCGCACTGACCGCCTGTTTGAAATGATCCAGATCCTGCGCGATGGGCGATTACACCGCGCACAGGACATGGCCGAGCGCCTAGAAGTGTCTGTGCGCACCATCTACCGCGATATGGACACATTGATTGCCTCGGGTGTGCCCGTTGAGGGCGAACGGGGCTTGGGATACATGATGACTGCCGCCATCAGCCTGCCACCGCTGAACCTGACGATGGCGGAACTCGAGGCGTTTCATCTGGGCATGGATATCGTCACCAAAGCTGCCGACAAGGAGCTGGCCGATGCCGCCAGATCACTGAGCGCCAAGATTGACGTGGTGCTTCCCGCAGATCGCGCGGCACCCGCCTCGGGCTGGGGATTTGCGGTTTACCCGTTTGAAGATGCGGCCAAAGGGTTCAAACACATGCCCGCCTTGCGGCGCGCGATCCGGACGCAGCACGAGGTGCAGATCGAATATAAAAACGGGGCGAATGACACGTCTATGCGCATCATCCGCCCATTGCAGCTGGAATACTGGGGGCGGGTCTGGACCCTGACATCGTGGTGCGAATTACGCACGGATTTCAGGGTGTTTCGGGTCGACCGGATGCTGGATGTGGCGGTGTTGCCGTCGCATTTTGGTGATGATGTGGGCAAGACGCTATCGGATTATCTGCATCCGTTCGGGGAATAATGGTTGCGCCGCGCTCCGCGCGCCGCCCCAAGCGCTTTGTCCCTGCGGGCCAAAGCGCTATTAGCCTGCGGCGCAGGTATTTAGGGCAAGAAGAAAGGGTTATGCGGTCTTTGGAAACACAAAACAGCGGTCGCGCGGCAGGGTCAGCCACATCACGGTTCCGACGGTGGGCAGAAACACGGACGGCACGGTGGCCTTCAGGATCGATCCATCCGCATCCATCCTGAATTCAACCAGACTTTCGCGTCCCATGAACCGTGCCCGCATCACATTGGCCCGTGCCGCCACCCCGTCGCGCGCCGTCGGATTCGGGCCGCGGCCACCGCGATCAAAGTCGATTTTGATGTGCTGCGGGCGGCTGACGATTTCAACACGGGTGCCGTCTACCACACCTGGGGCAAGGAATTGGCCAAAGGGGGTTTCAGTCAGAGCACCTTTAACAACACCCTCTATCACATTGATATCCGAGAAAAAGTCAGCAGCCCGTTTGTCGCGCGGGCTGTTGTAAATATTGTAGGGCGCCCCCTGTTGCACGATTTTTCCATCCCGCATCAGGGCAATTTCATCGGCCATGCGCATCGCCTCGTCCGGCTCATGCGTGACCAACAACACCGCGGCACCCTCTTCTTTCAAAAGGTCCAGCGTTTCATCGCGGATGCCGTCGCGCAGACGGTTATCTAGGCCGGAAAACGGCTCATCCATCAGCATGATTTTCGGACGCGGGGCCAAGGCACGGGCCAAGGCGACGCGCTGTTGCTCGCCACCCGACAACTGGTGCGGGTAGTCTGCCGCGTGATGCGCCATACCGACCCGTTCCAGCAATTCATTCACCCGTGCCGCGTTCCCCGCCCCTTTGCCCGGCAGACCAAACCCGACGTTATGCGCCACATCCAGATGTGGAAACAGCGCGAAATCCTGAAACATCAACCCGATTGAACGCCCCTCGGGCGGCACCCTGAACACCGTGTCGCACACCAGTTCACCATCGGCGTAAATCTCACCGCTGTCCTGCATTTCAACGCCGGCAATGATGCGCAATGTGGTGGATTTACCGCAGCCCGATGGCCCCAACAGGCAGGTCACCTGCCCTGGCATCACCTGTAGCGACACATCATCCACCACCACACGCCCGTCATAGGCACGGGTGATATTCTTAATTTCAAGACGTGGGTGCGTCGTTGCCACTGGCCGTTTCCCTTTCAAACCCGATCAAAACCATCGGGATTAAAGGCGGTGGTAGCAGGCAGCGCCAGCCCCGGCAAGACCCTAGCAGCAACTGCCGCTTGTGCTTTCGTCGCCGATTGTAGGCCCGTCAAACGGAGTTTCACCGCCGCAATCGCCAAACAGGCCGAAATGCGTGTCCCAATTGCCAATAAAATCAAAATGCGGGGCAAAGCGGCTTTGGTTCAGCATCCGGTAGGTATTCCCGCAGACAGGAAATACTTTGCCCGCCTCAATTGCGTGGTGTTTGTCCAAGATAAATGTCTGCGGGGCTTCGGCTATCGTTCCCTTATAGATCACCGCTTGGCCGTAATTTTCGCAAGCTGGCTCCAGCCCGTCCAGTTTGAACAAACGGTACGTGGCCGAGGTAAAGCCGATGTTGCCGACCTTGGCCTCGATCTGGGGGTTCTCGATGGTCAAAACACGGTCCTCGACCAATCGTGGATCACCGAAACCGGCCCGTTTAGCAATGTTTTCAAAGTCATTCCAATACAAAGCACCGGACAGGCATTCCCCATATAAAACCTCGTCCTTGACCAAAGCATCAGGCATCCGCCGATCCGCATAAACGTCGCTGAAATACATCTCGCCACCCGGCTTCAACAGACGGTGCGCACCGCGCAGAACCGCGCCTTTGTCCATCGCCAAATTCAGCACACAATTGGACACAATAATATCGAAGCTCCCCGCCTCTAGCGGCAAATCATCCAGATGCTCAATCAGCCCCTTGTGAAATCCGGTGTTCGGTTTGGCATATCCAAACGCACGCGCATGATAGTCCTCATGTTGGCGGGCCACTTCCAACTGTGCCTCGGTCATATCGACACCCACCACATGGCCCGCTTCGCCCACCAGCCCCGCCAGCGCGTAAACATCACGCCCTGATCCGGACCCAAGATCCAGTATTCGCGTCCCGCGCAACGCATCGGGCGCAATCAGGCCACACCCGTAGTATTTCGCCATAACCTCGTCATGGATTTTTGACAGAACCGCCTTAAGGTGGTCCGGAATGTCGCCTGCCGTGCAACAGGCGTTGGTTTGCAGGTCGGCGCTGGTTTGCAGGGTCTCGCCGTAATATTCCTGCACTGATTCATGGTTCATTCATTGGCCCTTTATCATGTTCAATATAGACCTAATCAGGCGCGGGGCCGCATACAATCGCCCCCGCGCCTGATCACATAGAATTGAAAGGTGATCACATCGTCAAATTCACCTCGCCGCCGTCCAGCAGAATGTTCTGCCCGACGATAAATCCGGCGTGTTGCGAGCACAGGAAGGCACAGGCTGCACCAAATTCCGCAGCCGTGCCATAACGCCCGACAGGGATGCTGGCCGATGCCTCTTTCAACGCCTCGTCAAACGTAATGCCTTCTTTTTCAGCTCTGGCATGCGCCAACGACAGCCCGCGATCCGTGGCATGCATGCCCGGTTGCAGGTTGTTGATTGTCACGCCTGATCCTGCCACTTGGCGCGAGGTGCCAGCGACATACCCGGTCAGACCCGCACGGGCGGAATTCGACAGGCCCAGCACCGCAATCGGCGCTTTGACCGATTTGCTGGTGATGTTGATGATCCGGCCCCAGCCGCGATCCATCATTTGGGGCAGCAATGCTTTCATCAGCGTGATCGGCGTCAGCATATTGGCATCCAGTGCCTTGATGAAATCCTCGCGGTCCCAATCAGACCACATACCGGGGGGCGGACCACCGGCGTTGTTCACCAGAATATCGACGTCCCCCGCCGCCGCCAGAACCGCCGCCTGCCCCTCGGGGGATGTAATATCTGCCGCCACAGTCACTACTTCCACGCCATAGGCTGCGCGAATCGCCTCGGCAGCGTCCTCAAGCGGCCCTTTGGTGCGGGCGTTCAGCACCAGATGCACGCCTTCAGCCGCCAATGCCTCGGCACAGCCACGCCCTAACCCCTTGGATGATGCACACACCAACGCCCGTTTGCCCGTAATTCCCATATCCATTTGTCGTCTCCTCTATTCCATACCTGATGCCAATTTCACCCCAACAGGGGCGAATCGCACCCGAAATGCCCGATGCGCGAGTTAACCAGTTTGCGACACCAAACAACATCAACAAGGGGGCATTGCCGCCTGAGCAGGCCTAAATCGTCATAATCCGGTCAATAGCTGGTAAATTTGTTGACGTAGTCACCGCCAGTTAATAACCATATGATCTGTCTATGGTCGTGGGGGCCGCGGGTATGAACGAACTGCATCGTTCAAAAATTGCGGCGCCACAATTGAACATAGCGAGTTGCCAAATGCCAAAATCTGCCCAAAAAACCGAAACACCGATTCAATCCCTGCCCGTTTACGCAGCGAACGGGTTTTGTGTGACCGATGGGGCCAATTTTGGCGACCCGCTGGCCGATGCGGACGATTTGATGCTGGATGATACATACACCTTAAACAGCAAAGCACAGCAAATCCGCCTGACCATTGCGCAAACAGACGATAGTTCGGGCAATGCCCCTTTTGTTATCGCAAAGGGTACCGAAACAGGCACAGTCGGCAACCCGCTGCATCTGGATTGCGCAATCACCCTGATGGGGCCAGATGGCGTCACCTTTGATGCGGTCGTTCTGGTCGAAGTGGACCCGACTGAAGGCGCAATCGAGGACATATATATGCTGGCGTTAGCGCCGCTTGATCCGGCATGCGCATACCGTCTTGTCGGGATTAGCCGCAGCGGCGCCCGCGCCCGCATGGCCGAAATGGCCTGTGTCAGTTTCACCCGTGGCACCCATATTACCATGGCCAAGGGCGAACAGCGCCCGATTGAAAACCTGAAAGTCGGCGATAAGGTGCTAACCCGTGATGACGGGCCGCAAACCGTGCGCTGGATTGGTCGCACCACCATGCGTGCGGTCGGCGATTTCGCCCCGATTGTGATCACCAAGGGCACATTGCACAATGAAAACGACCTGATTGTCAGCCCGAACCACCGCCTGTTCATCTATCAGCGCGTTGACGAAGTCGGTGCAGGGCGCAGCGAAGTTCTGGTCAAGGCAAAACATCTGGTCAACGGCACCACCGTAACCCGCCAGCGTGGCGGATTTGTCGATTATTTCCAACTGCTGTTTGACGATCACCAGATCATTTTTGCCGAAGGCATCGCCGCCGAAACCCTGTTTCTGGATGAAACCACAACACCGGCCCTGCCGGACGATCTTTCGGGAAAAATCAGCAAAGGCAATTCATTGCATAGCAAACGTGGCCACGATGATTACGAAATTGGCGCATCCCCTGTAACGGACGGGGATATGGCCGAACGCCTGCGCCGCGCCTCCTCAACCTAGCAAATATTGCGCTGCTTCCTGTTTGACTCGTCCCCAAACCACGCTACTGTCGTGTGATCCATAACCGCACGGGCTGCCATACATGCTTGATACTCCATCTAAATCCACCCCGCTTGTTTCCATCGAAAATCTGCGTGTCGAATTTTCGACCAAAGACGGCCCAGTAGTAGGGGTCGAGGATATATCATTCAGCATTAATCCTGGCGAAACCGTCTGTGTGGTGGGCGAATCCGGCTCTGGCAAATCGGTCTCATCCTTGTCGCTGATCCGGCTGGTCGAATTTGGCGGCGGCCAAATCACCGGCGGGCGGATTATGTTTGACCGGCGCGACCACGGCGACGGGCAAGGTGCAATTGATCTGGCGCATGCCGAAAAGGATTTGATGCGCACCATTCGCGGCAATGAAATCGGCATGATTTTTCAGGAGCCAATGACATCGCTAAATCCGGTTTTCACCATTGAACGCCAGCTCACTGAGGGTCTGCGCGTCCACAAAAACATGTCCAGAAAACAGGCATCCGAGCACGCGCTGGAACTGATGCGCCGTGTGCGTATCCCCGAACCCGAACGCCGCCTGAAACAATACCCGCATGAATTATCCGGCGGGATGCGCCACCGGGTGGTGATTGCGATGGCACTGGACTGCGAGCCGCGTGTTTTGATCGCGGATGAACCCACAACGGCGCTGGACGTGACCATTCAGGCCGAAATTCTGGCGCTGATTGACCGTTTGAAACGCGAAACCGGCACGGCCGTTTTGTTCATCACCCACGATATGGCGGTGGTGGCGCAAATGGCTGACCGCGTGGTGGTGATGTTCCGCGGCAATATGGTCGAAGAAGGCACCGTCACCGAAATTTTCGAAAACCCGCAAGAGGAGTACACCAAGGCGTTGTTGTCCGCT
>NZ_JBSMEZ010000077.1:0-3904 GCF_056498605.1 Profundibacter sp. | reverse complement strand
GCGCCAACCACCACCACAGCCCCGTCTGGCAGCTGATCCGGATTGCGGTAATCAAAGGAATGTATCTGCATGACATTGGCATTTTCGGGCACAACGGGGGGCACAACCGGACACTGGAATGCGCCCGTCGCGGCAACCACAATGCGGGCCTCGATCACGCCTGATGACGTTTCAACGCGAAATCCTGCTCGCCCCTCATTGCGGCGCACTTCGGTAACATCGACCCCACAACGGATAGGGGCGCCAAACTGTTTGGCGTAAGCCACGAAATAGTCGGCCACGTCTTCTTTGGCAGCAAATTCCTCTGGGTCGCCAGAAAAACCCATACCTGGAAACCGGTCATGCCAAGCCGGACCATTCGCGACCAGACTATCCCATCGCCCCGTGCGCCAGCGCTCGGCAATCCGGTCCCGCTCCAACACCAGATGCGGCACGCCAGCCTGGCTCAGGTGTTCGCTCATGGCGACGCCGGCCTGACCCGCGCCTACAATAAGTGTGTCTATTTTTTCGATCGGCATTTTCGCGTCCTTTTGAAGGTTAAGGTTTGGCTTTCACCAAAGTTTAGGTTCGCGCATCGTATTTAATCCAGGTGGTTTTCAGGGCGGTGTATTTGTCAAACGAATGCAATGACAAATCGCGCCCGTAACCTGATTGCTTCATTCCGCCAAAGGGGGTCATCGCGCTGAGCGCATCTACTGTGTTGACCGATACCGTTCCGGCATTCAGCGCATCCGACACCCCAAGGGCGCGGGAAAGATCGGAAGTCCAGACAGATGCCGCAAGACCGTAAACTGTATCATTGGCCATAGTGATGGCTTCCTCATCCGTGGTAAATGTCTGCACCGTCAAGACGGGGCCGAAAATTTCGTCGCGGGCAATTTTATGGTCGGATTCCACATTGTCAAAAATAGTTGGCGTGACAAAGGCGTCGGAACCGTTCAGGCTGACCCGCTCGCCACCCGTCACCAAACGGCTGGATTGCACCCCGCTTTCAATAAAACGCATGACCGTATCCGTGTGGGATTTGTCGACCATCGACCCAAGGGTCGAGGCCGGATTCAGCGGATCACCCGGTGCAATTCCTTCGGCGCGGGATTTCATCCGGTCCAGCATTTCGTCATTGATCGAGGCATGGACCAGCATGCGCGAATTGGCGGAACACACCTCGCCCTGATTAAAGAAAATCCCGAAGGCGGCCATATCGGCGGCGGCGTCCAGATCAGCGTCGGGGAAAATGATGTTGGGGCTTTTGCCGCCAGTTTCCAGCCAGACCTGTTTCATGTTGCTTTCGCCGGCATAGCGTTGGAATAATTTGCCAACGGCAGTCGATCCGGTGAACACAAGGCAATCCACATCGTCGTGACGACCCAAAGCCTGCCCTGCATCTTCGCCATATCCGGGCACGACGTTCAAAACACCGTCCGGCAAACCGGCCTCGGCGGCAAGTTCGGCCAGAAACAGTGCTGAAAGGGGCGATTGTTCGGCCGGTTTCAACACCACAGAATTGCCGGTGGCCAGTGCTGGTGCCAGCTTCCATGTTGCCATATCCAGTGGGAAATTCCACGGCACCACAGCCCCGACAACGCCCAGCGGCACCCGACGGATCATCGCAATGTCGCGCCCCCCAGTCGGGGCAATTTCGTCATACAATTTGTCGACCGCCTCGGCGTGCCACTGAAAGAAATGCGCCGAACCGGGCGCATCAATCGTCGAACTGTCTTTGATCAGCTTGCCCATATCAAGCGTGTCCAGCAAGGCAAGTTCGGGGATGTTGTCACGGATCAGGGCGGCGAGGTTAAGCAAGATTTCTTTGCGCTCTGACGGGGTCTTGCCAGCCCAGACGCCACTGTTGAACGCTTTGCGCGCCGATATCACCGCCCGATCAATGTCATCGCTATTGCCGCGCGCTACAGCTGTCAAAAC
This sequence comes from Profundibacter sp., assembly GCF_056498605.1. NCBI lineage: Bacteria > Pseudomonadati > Pseudomonadota > Alphaproteobacteria > Rhodobacterales > Paracoccaceae > Profundibacter > Profundibacter sp. The sequence continues at coordinate 1,981 of NZ_JBSMEZ010000077.1, read as the reverse complement.
CTCGCCGGTCGCCGGGTTTATGGTCTCGAATCTATCCCCTGAACGGGAGTGGCAAAACGCCCCGTTGATAAAACATTGGTTACGGAATTTCAGCTTGGCGGCCTTTGCCGTCCAGTCTTTGCATGTCAGGTCGGTCATGTGGGATTCCTTAGGCTGGCAGTGTGGCAGTTGCGGCGATGATGCTTTCACGCAGAATGCTTTCGATCTGTCCGATCATCGCTTCATCCATAATCAGTGTTGGCGACAGGATCAGGATATTGCCCAGCGGACGCGCAATCAGCCCGCGCTTTTGGGTTTCCCGGGCTATCCGCAACCCGAGATTGACTTCGTCCGCATAGGGTTCTTTGGTATCTTTGTTTTTGACAAACTCAACACCCATCATAAAATGGCTGCCCCGCACATCCCCTACGATATCCAGATCGCTCAAACCACGTAGAGCGTTTTCAAATACCTTGCCGGTCACCTGCACTTTTTGCGGGATTTCCTCGCGTTCCAGAATGTCGATATTCGCCAATGCGGCGGCAGCGGCGGCGGGGTGGCCGGAATAGGTCATGCCGTGCAAAAACATCGCACCGGGCTCGGAAATGACATCATAAATTTCGTCGGAAATAATAGTCGCCGATAGTGGTTGATAGCCAGACGTAAGCCCTTTGGCAGTGTTGATGATATCGGGCACCATGCCGAAAACATCCTTGGAGGCAAACATATGGCCCAGCCGGCCAAAGGCGGTGACCACCTCGTCGGCGATGTATTTGATGTCATGGTCCGCCGTGATCTGGCGCATCCGCTGATGATACCCATCCGGCGCCACCAGAATACCGCCAGCGCCCATGATTGGTTCGGCAATGAAGGCGGCAATGTTTTCCGCGCCGATGTCGTGGATTGCGGCCAGCATGTCGTCAGCCAGCGCACCCAGAAACTCCGCCTCGGTCATTTCGCTCGCTTCGCGGTAGCCATAGGGGGCGCGTAAATGGTGCACCAACCCCTCGGCAGCGGTATCCCACCCATCGCTATAGGCCGGAGTGGTCATCGCCATCGCCAGATGGGTAGAGCCGTGATAAGCTCCGATCCTCGACAGGATTTTCTTTTTGTTCGGGCGCCCCAGCCGATTGTTATAATGGTGCAGCATCCGTATGGCGGAATCGTTGGCGATTGACCCTGAATTGCCAAAATACACCCGGTTCAGGTTGCCCGGCGCAAGGCTTGCCAGCTTTTCCGCCAGCGCCGCCGCGGCAGGGTGGGTGAAATTGTAAAAGGTCGAATAGTAATCCAGAGTTTCCAGCTGGCTGGTGATTGCATCAATGATTTCGCGCCGTCCATGGCCCACATTCACGCACCACAAACCGCCGATACCGTCAATCAGCTCGTTACCTTCGCTGTCGGTCACATAGGCCCCTTTGGCGGCCACGATAGCAGTTCGGGCTCCTTGTTGTTTCAACCCGTCCAGATCAGCAAAGGACTGGATCAGGTGGTCGTCTTTTTTCAGGATATCGTCTGTGCTGAGTTGGTTCATTGTTTGATCCTCCGGATTAGGGTTGGGCGCACTCCACTGGTCTACCGCCCAATAACCGGCGGCAGTCAGAAGAATTCGGGCAGCCCCGCACGACGCAGGGCTGCGGCCTATTTATTTTTTCAGATCGGTCCAGATTTTGTCATAGACTGTCTGAACCTCTTCCGGACAGGCCATGATGAACTGACCGTTACCACCTGCTGGCGGGTTCAATTCTGGTGCGCTGGTGACCGCTTCATCCAGGAAACCAGCTACACCGCTGACACCGGCGGTGTACTGGGCATAGTTGGTCACGGCGGCTGCATTTTCCGGTTCAAGCAGAAAGTTCATAAACTTAAGCGCATTGTCCCGATTTGGCGCGTCTTTCAACAGGACTACGTTGTCCATCCAGACAACATAGCCTTGCTGTGGGAACGCATATTCGACATTAGCACCTTCTGCGCGAGCCTTGGCAGAAAACCCGTTCCAGAT
>NZ_JBSMEZ010000076.1:0-43948 GCF_056498605.1 Profundibacter sp. | reverse complement strand
TGTTTGACGAGTGAGAAAGTCCCAATCGTCAAACAAGTTTGTCAGATCTCAAAATGCACTCGGCCAAAGACAGCGCACCACATTAAAAACAAGCGCCATTGCCGCGCGAGCGGCTTCGTCCTTGTCCCGCAATGCGGTCATTCGCCCATCTTTTTTAAGGGTAGGCTAGGGGCAGCCGCATGGGGTCAGTCTATTCATCAACGGCGCTTTTGGAACGGGATTTGGTCAGCACCGCCAGCACCAAAATCAGCGCTACCAGATAGACCCCGAATGGTAAGAACGGCGTGACAAGCAGCAAGACCGCGGCCAGCGGTAGAATAAACCTTTGCTCGGCGTCAAATCGGGGATGGATGAACCAGAGGCCGAGCAGATACAGCGCGGCCGGAATGGCGACTGATGCCACGCCCAACTGGGTTGAAATATGCGCCTTATGCTCCAGAACCTCGACCATAACGGCCAGTCCAGCCCCCACAGCGGCCCCTGATGCAAACAATATGACATGCCCGTATGCCCAAATGATTGATACCTTTTTGCTCATCTGCAGGGCCTTGGCGTTTTCCTCAAAATATAGCCACCAGAGGGCGCAAACAATGACAAGACCACTGGTTGCAAGGCCGACAAAAGGCCAATAGATATTCCCACCGTGATAGGCGGCCTGAATGGCGATCCCGACCGAAAGCAGGCTTTCGCCCAGCACGATGATGTTCAGCAGGTTATAGCGTTCGACGATATGATGACGGTGCCAAGGGCTTGGTTTTTTGGCCTCGGCAAAAGCCGGCAATGAAAATTCACCCAGCATAATAAGCGGAAGAACACCAAACAGGATCGGGGGTTCAAACAATAGAACTGCCGAAACCCACATGATTTGCAACACAACGAGGCCCAGACCATAGCGGATCGCTGTTTCGCGCCATTCATGGTCGTTTGCAATGGCCGCACGCCACCATAAAAACGCCAACCCAAGCCGCATGATGACATAGCCAGTTAAAGGCAAAACCATGCTTTCGGTTTCAAAGTATCCCGGCACGCCCGCTGCGAGGATCATCGCACCGCCCATGATAACCATGGTGCCGATCCGGTGGGCGGTATCGTCGGAATCAAAGGCCGAGGCATACCAAGTGTAATTGACCCAGGCCCACCAAATGCTGATGAAGACGGCGGTGAATTTTATGATGGCCTCAAGGATGTCGCCTCCGGCATACATGTGGTGGAACCCTGTTGCGGCTGCGGCGATTGCGACAACGGTTACCAGATCGAAGAACAGTTCGAGCATGGTGGCGCTGCGGTGTTCCTCGGACGGATCACGGGCGGCAATTTTCTGGATTTTCATTTTGGCGCTTCCTGTGGTGGTGACGTTCGCGAATTGGCCGAGCGTATGAGCAGGAACGATATATGTCTAGGTGGGCTGGGGTGATCGTCGATGTAAGGTGCTGTTGAGTAGAGTCTATCAATTATCTCTTTCTCACATGTAGATCACTTGCCAGTTATTTCGCGACCGATCTGCTGGTGAGCCTTCTGCACCACATCCGGCATATCGCGCACGCCTTTTTCATAATCTCTACCAATTCCACCAGCCCAAGTATAACCAATCAGCGCGGCGACATCGCCTCGTTTCAGGGCGTAGGCGTAATAGGCATGGGCAACATCGGCCATGTCTGTTTCGGTCAATCCAGCGCTCAGGTGATAGGGGGTATGTTGGGCATCCATCACCATGACCAGTTTTTGTTCAGGCCCAAGGGTGGCTGCGGCGTGGTCCAGATAGCGGGTGTAACGCGGATCAGCGGAGGGATCGGGGATGGTGTAGGCGTTGAAGCCCCAATACTGGATGTTGCGGGCAATCGGGTCTGGGCCGTTTGGTGTGTAAGCCTCGATCACCATAACAGGGGTGTCGGGGTAAAGGCTGCGTAAGGTTTTGGCGGCGGTTTCAAGATCGGCGAGGGGCAGGTTGCGTAGGGCTGGTTCATCGGCGAGATAGAAGATCAGGTCACGCGGGGGCACGCCGCTTTGAGTGATGGCATCTTGCAGTAAGGGCAATAAGGCGTTGGCATTTCTGTTAGGGCGCATACGCCCCATGTTTTGGGAAAAGAACACGGGTTCAATATAAAAGAGCGGGGTGAAATGACGGGCAGAACGGCGCAGGCGCTGGGCTGTGATTTTGGGGGTGCCTGCGATGCAGACCTGATTGAGGTTGGTGAAATCGGCGACCTCGTCGGTGTAGTCGGTTTTATCGGTGTCATCGTGCGGATCATCCAGCCCGCAGCTTACAGCGGCAAACCCGAAGTATTTGAGCGGCGTGTCGGCGTAAACAGGTAGACCGAGGGCTGCAAAGATGGCGGCGATTTTGAACATGTCAGGTTATCCCCCGTCCTCTTTTAACTGGGTCCATATCTGCATATAGGCCTCGCCCATGCAGCTTTGATCGTCCATCACATTGCCCCAGTGGGGAATGACGGTCTGTATGTTGCAGTTGGTTTCAGCCAGATCAATTTGCAGTTTTTGTTTCTGCACAAGCAGGCTGTAGTAACGGTGGCTGGTAGAGCCGTTGCTGTCGAAATCAGGCGAGTTAGGGACGGCGTTCAGTTTTTCGTAAAATGCAGTCCAGGTGGCCCCCTCCCAATATTCAGTCCCTTTGTCGATGATCTCGGCGCATTCGATGTAGTTGATGCCGCAGGATATGTCGGTGTTGTGGCTGGTGGGGATGCTGTTTCGTTCGATGTTGCGGGCGATTTGTTCGATGCAGGAATTTGCGGGAACCTCGCGAACATCGACTTCGTTCAGATATCCCAGCATCTCGCAGCGCTCAAGCGTGGCGATGTTCAAACGGTCGGCGGGGAAACCGGCATCCTTAAAGGCGGCGAGACAACCCTCGACGTTGGCGGTCTGGCAGGTGTCCAGCGCATAGCCGATTTCGCGGCGCAGGGTAAAACCGGCGGTCAGCCTACCTTGGCACACATTGTAGAGGTTGTCTGACGGGATATTGATACAGTCATCAAACTGTTTTTGCATATCGAACATTCGCGGGGTTAGCTGGGTATCGGCGCGGGGTGCGGTGGGCAACGTGCAAAGGGCGAGGATCATCAGGATACGGGTCATTGGTAAACTACTTTTCAAAACTACGCTTTCCACCGCATTGGGGAATAGATAGGGGGAAATGTCCAGCGCATTGGGCTGGTCCCGAGTTAACCGCAAGGATGGATTTTAGTTGTCGCCGTCGTTTTTCAGGGTCAGCCACATGTCCGCATAGGCCGTGCTCATGCACCCCTCATAAACGGCTGTCTTGGCCCTTTGCATCATCATCATCTGGATGTTGCAGGTGGTTTCAGCCAGATCAATGCGCTGCTGCATCTGGCGCTCTAGCAGGCTGAAATAGCGGTGGCTGGCGACCGCCTCGGTAAAGACCGCCGCACCCGGGATGGTGTTTAGTTTGTCCTGATGCAGCGCCAAGACGGCGCTTTTCCAATACCGTGTGTCCATGGCGATGATTTCGGAACAGGAAACATAGCTGCGGCCACACGACATATCGCTGTCGTGGCTGGTGGGGATGTTGTGGCGCTCGATGTTGCGGGCGATGTGCTCAATACAGCTGTCTTCGGGCAGATATGTGATGTCGGTATCTTCCAGCCTGCCCAGCAGTGTGCAGGGGGGCAGCGTGGCGATGTTCAGGCGCTCGGCGGGGAAACCGGCGGTGTTGAAGGCGGCAACGCATCCGTCAACGTTGGTGGCGAGACACGCGTCCAGCGCAATGCCGATCTCGCGGCGCAGGGTGAAACCCGCCTCAAGTACGGCATAGCAGCTGAGGGAATGATCGTCTGAAGGGGTATCGAGGCCGTCGTTAAACTGGGATTGCAGATTGAACAACCACGGGGTCAGTTCGGTTTGGGCGCGCGGGGCGGTGGGCAACGTGCAAAGGGCGAGGATCATCAGAATACGCATCATGGGCGGCCTTACTTTTCAAAACTGCTTTTTCTTCGCTGCATTGGGGAATAGAAAGGGGGAAATGTCCAGCGTGTTGGGCTGATTGGGAATGGGTGCGATGGGTTTTACAGTGGCGATTGACGGGCCGGCGGCGTCAGGTAAGGGGACGGTATCGCGGGCGATTGCGGATCATTTCGGTTTTGCGCATCTGGATACGGGGTTGTTGTATCGGGCTGTCGGACGGCGGGTTCTGGACGGGGTTGAGCCGATAGAGGCGGCGCAAACCTTGCGGGCCGAAGATCTGGACGCCGATGATTTACGCACTGCCCCCGTGGCGCAGGCGGCCAGCAAGGCGGCGGCGATCCCTGAGGTGCGGGCAGCTTTGGTGGATTTCCAGCGGGCGTTTGCGATGCGGGGTGGTGGTGCTGTGCTGGACGGGCGTGACATTGGCACGGTGATTTGTGTGGACGCACAGGTAAAGCTGTTTGTGACGGCGTCCGATGTGGTGCGGGCCGAGCGGCGGTATCAGGAATTGGCGGGTAAGGGCGAAGATGTGAGCCGCGATGGGGTGCTTGCGGATTTGCGCACGCGTGATGCGCGGGATCGGGAGCGGGATGCGGCGCCTTTGATGGCGGCAGAGGACGCGGTGGTGTTGGATACAAGCGAGATGGCAATTGAAGAGGCGGTGGCTATGGCGGTGAAGGTGATTGAGGGTAGGCGACTCCCTCATAACCTTACCGGCGGACGATGCCATTCGTGACAATGCTGCCGATCGACGGAAAAGCGGCTTGGGCCAATTCCGGCACATCTTCCCAATCCGGCACAGGGTTTTTGGATTTGAAATAGTCAAATGTCAGTGTTCCCGGTCCAGAGGGTTCCTCTACAATGATCCGTCCCACCATGCCGCCATATTCATGCGGTGCGCAGTAGTAATCATAGACGCCGGGCACAGTTAGGGTGACTTCAAAACTATCGCCCGGATTGACCAGATAATCGCTGTCCCATGACGCGGCCTTTTCGGGAATACGTCGGGAATGGTTGTCATTGTCGGGGTGATAGGCGGTGGCGGTATGGACGTTTTCATGAATGGTCCAGCGCAGGGTGCTGCCAGAAGGCACAAGCAAACCAATCGGGTCAAACCACACGTGGGCTCCGTCTACATCGCTGCGCATACCGATATCAAACACAGTGTCTTGCGCTTGCAATCTGCTGCCGATTGCAACACCGGCGAGCATCAGCCCGCCAGTGTGCAACACGTCCCGTCGCGTGGGATTATTTAACATCGGCCGTCGCCGCATCAACATGCCACAAAACGATGTGATAATGTGGTTCATCAACGCCAGGGTGGCCAGCATTATAATACATATCAACCGAAGTTGTGGATGCACCTGCCACAGCAAGGCCGCCAAATTTCTTTTGTGCCTGCATGTCTTTAAGCGGGATCATATAGATGGTGCTGACCAGTTTGCCCGACTTGTCATAGGCGGCAAACGGACCTGCGGGCAGGGTGGCTGGATCGACGAAAAGGGTGCCGATCCCGGGGATGTGGTTGGGCAATGGCACCAAATCAGACACGGCCTGATAGGCACCACCTGCGGGTTTCATCGGGGACGCATTTTCAGCCGTTGCAGTGGTGGCAAGCGCTGTCAGGCCAAGGATAAGCATGGTTTTGTTAAACATAGTATTTTCTCCGGTTTTTAGGGTTAAGAACCGGATGGGAACGGATTAGTGATGCGGTTTTTGGTGTAGTTAGGTGGTTGAGCCTTTCTGAAGGTAGGCGATAACGGCTTGGGTTGTGCGGGCGCAGTGCACGCCGCCAAAAGGAAATGCATTCAAGGATTGCGCATCCAGCTGTCCCTCCAGACCTTTGCGCATAAGGGATTTGGCGCGGTGCAAACGGGTTTTGACAGTTGCCGGTTTTATAGTCAGCAGGGTGGATGTTTCAGCACCCGACATCTGTTCAATGACGCGTAGAACAAAGACCTCGCGAAAACCATCGGGCAAACGGTCGATTTCAGCCTCGATCATGCGTCGAACATCGCTCATAGCGGCCTGTCTCTCTGGGGAGGTTTGCGCGTCCATTTCCTGTTGAAAGACGCGGTTTATCGGGATCACATCGGGGTTTTGGGGGTTTTCGAACAGCTGCCTGCGGCGACTGATCTGGCGTAAGCGGTCTTTGGCCAGATTGACGGTAATCGAGGCAAGCCACGGCGCAATTTTATCCATATCGCGCAATTCAGCGGCATTGGTGAAGGCCTTGATAAAGGCATCTTGCACAACATCCTCGGCCTCATGGTTGTCGCGCAAAATGCTGCGCGCAATCCGGAACAATCTTTGGTTGTTGGCCTGCATAATGCGGGTCAGGTGTTCGGGTGCGCCATCGCGGGCCAGCGCTACGGCATCCCCCAAAGCGAGGGCGGTATTTTTCGTATTTGAGCGTTGTGACCGCATCACTGATCAATTCCCATCCAATTCGTTCGACATAGTATAGACGAATGGAGCGGTGAAAAGGTTCCCGATTTTGGAAGTTAATTACAAATTAGGGTATGAAACATCCCCTTGCCCAATCGGGCCGAACCCTCTATACGCGCCCAAGTCAAAGGATCGTTAGAATCTAGCAGAGCAGGGTCGGGGAACTTCCGGCCCTTGTTGTATTTAGAAACCTGCACTTTTGACATAACGAAATCTGAAAGACCGGCGGAGCCAACCGCACGGCCAGTATAAACGCTATAAAAGGAAAATGAGACCACATGGCTCAATTAACATCTATGGAGGACTTCGAAGCCCTTCTTGAAGAAAGCTTCGAAATTGACACACCTGTTGAAGGTTCTGTCGTAAAAGGCAAAGTTATCGCAATCGAAAGCGGTCAGGCCATCATCGACGTCGGCTATAAAATGGAAGGCCGCGTAGATATCAAAGAATTCGCAAATCCGGGTGAAGCTCCTGAAATCGCTGTTGGCGACGAAGTGGAAGTGTTCCTGCGGATGGTCGAGAACTCCAAGGGCGAGGCTGTGCTCAGCCACGAAATGGCGCGCCGCGAGGCCGCATGGGACCGTCTGGAGAAAGCATACGCAGATGAAGAACGTGTTGACGGCGCCATCTTTGGCCGTGTCAAAGGCGGCTTTACGGTTGATCTGGGCGGCGCTGTTGCGTTCCTGCCAGGATCACAAGTTGACGTGCGCCCTGTGCGTGACGCGGGTCCGCTGATGGGTCTGAAGCAGCCGTTCCAGATTCTGAAAATGGACCGTCGCCGTGGCAACATCGTTGTTTCGCGTCGTGCGATCCTTGAAGAATCCCGTGCAGAACAGCGCGCCGAAGTTATCGGCAAGCTGGCTGAAGGTGATAGCATCGAGGGTGTGGTCAAGAACATCACCGAATACGGTGCGTTTGTTGATCTGGGCGGTGTTGACGGGCTGTTGCACGTCACTGACATGGCATGGCGCCGTGTGAACCACCCATCTGAAATTCTGGCGATTGGTGAGACAATCACTGTTCAGGTGATCAAGATCAACAAAGAGACCCACCGCATCAGCCTTGGCCTGAAACAGCTGCAGGATGATCCGTGGACTGTGGTTGAAGGCAAGTTCCCGTTGGAATCTGTGCACACGGGCCGCGTGACCAACATCACCGACTACGGTGCATTTGTTGAGTTGGAGCCGGGCGTTGAAGGTCTGGTTCACGTTTCGGAAATGTCTTGGACCAAGAAAAACATCCATCCTGGTAAAATCGTTTCCACCAGCCAAGAAGTTGAAGTTATGGTTCTGGAAATCGATCCGGTCAAACGGCGCGTTTCCCTTGGTCTGAAACAGACCATGCGCAACCCGTGGGAAGTGTTTGCAGAAACCCACCCAACCGGCACCGAAGTCGAGGGCGAAGTCAAGAACATCACAGAATTTGGTTTGTTCATCGGCTTGGACGGCGACATCGACGGCATGGTTCATTTGTCAGACCTGACATGGGAAGGCCGTGGCGAAGACGTGATTGGCGATTTCCACAAGAACGATGTGGTCAAGGCCGTTGTCACCGAAGTCGACGTTGAAAAAGAACGCATTTCCCTGTCGATCAAAGCGCTGGACGGTGATCCGTTCGAAGGTGCGACTGATGGCGTGAAACGCGGTTCGATCATCACGGTTGAAGTGACCTCGATCGAGGATGGTGGCATTGAAGTGACGTATGAAGGTATGAAATCCTTTATCCGTCGTTCCGACCTGTCGCGTGACCGTGCCGAGCAGCGCCCCGAGCGTTTTGGTGTTGGTGACAAGATCGACGTTCGTGTAACCAACATCGACGCCAAGACACGTCGTTTGGGTCTGTCGATCAAAGCGCGCGAAATTGCCGAAGAGAAAGAAGCCGTAGAGCAATATGGTTCTTCCGATTCAGGCGCATCACTGGGTGATATTCTGGGCGCGGCACTGAAAAGCGGCGACGAGTAAACACACCATTACGGTGGTAAAATTCAGGCGGCCTTGCAGATGCGGGGCCGCCTTTTTTGATGCGAATCGGCAAGGGGCGAGGTGGACCTGACAGGCGACGATTCATTGCGCTGATTGCGCAAACACGCAAGGTGCGGCGTAATATCGCTCTAAATCAGCGTATTAGCGTGAAATAATTGTCATATTAGCATCGCAATATGTTTCTCAAACCGAAAAAATTCGCCTATAGTCATTTGATAGTCGCGCATCAGCTGCCGTTGCAACGCGAATAGCGCAAACATGATTTGTCGGGGGGACAATTGGTATGATCAGGTCAGAGTTGGTTCAGAAAATTGCGGATGATAATCCACATCTTTATCAACGGGACGTTGAACGTATCGTCAACACCATCTTTGAAGAGATCATTAATGCGATGGCCAAAGGTGATCGGGTCGAACTACGTGGCTTTGGTGCGTTCTCGGTTAAAAAGCGTGACGCACGTATCGGGCGCAACCCACGCACGGGCGCATCCGTTAATGTTGAGGAAAAGCACGTGCCGTTTTTCAAAACCGGCAAATTGCTGCGTGATCGTTTGAACGGAAAATAGGCCCCCCATTATGCGTTACATTCGCTATGCATTTTTGATTGTGCTGGCCGTAGCACTGGTTACGGTCGCAATGGCCAATCGTGGTGCGGTGACGCTTCGGTTGCTACCAGAGGAACTGGCCGGATTTGTACCATTGCCCAACACGCTGCAATTGCCACTGTTTGCAATCATCTTTGGCGGCATTGTGGCCGGTCTGTTGATCGGCTTTGTCTGGGAATGGTTTCGCGAACATAAGGGTCGGCGCGATGGGGCGCGGGCGCAGCGTGATGTTAAAAGCCTTGAGCGTGAAGTGACCCGCCTAAAGGGTGATGTGGTTGACGACAAGGACGAAATCCTTGCCCTGCTGGATAAGAGCGCCTAAACGCCTGCTATGGCATCTGATATTAAAGTAAAAATCTGTGGTTTGCGCGATGCGCGACATGTTGCGACGGCTGTTGCGGCAGGGGCAGGGTATCTGGGGTTTGTGTTTTTTGAGAAATCACCGCGCTACGTGACGATCCCCCAAGCCCGGGATTTGGCGGTTGAAGTGCCGATTGGCGTGGCCAAGGTGGCGCTGACGGTGAACGCCGATGATGCGCTGCTGGACGCGATTTGTGGTGCGGTGCCGCTGGATATGCTGCAATTACATGGCACCGAAAGTGTTGAGCGCGTGGCCGAGGTGAAGCAGCGCTACGGGCTGCCGGTGATGAAGGCGATCGGGGTTGCCGATGAGGGTGATCTGGCTGCACTCGATGCTTATGGCCATGTGGCCGATCAATTGCTGGTGGATGCCAAGCCGCCCAAGGAGGCTGTGCTGCCTGGTGGTAACGGGCTGGCTTTTGACTGGCGTTTGATTGCCAACAGGCGCTGGTTTGCGCCGTGGATGCTGGCGGGTGGATTAACGCCAGACAATGTGGCCGAGGCGGTGCTTTTGACAGGGGCGCTGCAGGTCGATGTATCGTCTGGTGTAGAAACCGCGCCCGGGGTAAAGGACAATGAATTAATCGCGGCGTTTGTTGCCGCCGCGCAAGGAGAAGCAAGATGAGTGATCGGATCAACAGTTTCAAAACCGGACCCGACGAGAATGGCCGTTTCGGGGATTTTGGCGGGCGGTTTGTGTCAGAAACCCTGATGCCGCTGATCTTGTCGCTGGAAGAGCAGTTCGAGATTGCCAAAACCGACGACAGTTTCTGGGCTGAAATGAACGATCTGTGGACCCATTATGTGGGCCGCCCCAGCCCGCTGTATTTTGCGGATCGTCTGACCGAGCATCTGGGCGGGGCCAAGATTTATTTGAAGCGCGATGAGTTGAACCACACCGGCGCGCATAAGATCAACAACGTGTTGGGCCAGATTATTCTGGCGCGGCGCATGGGCAAGACGCGGATTATCGCGGAAACCGGGGCTGGGCAACACGGGGTGGCGACCGCCACGGTGTGTGCCAAGTTTGGTTTGAAATGCGTGATTTTCATGGGGGCGCACGATGTGGAGCGCCAATCGCCCAATGTGTTTCGCATGCGTCTGCTGGGGGCCGAGGTGGTTTCGGTCACGTCGGGCCGTGGCACGCTAAAGGACGCGATGAACGATGCGATGCGCGATTGGGTGACTAATGTGGACGACACGTTCTATTGCATCGGCACCGTGGCGGGACCACACCCATACCCCGAAATGGTGCGGGATTTTCAGGCAATCATTGGCAAGGAAGCCAAAGAGCAGATGCAGGCGGCCGAGGGGCGTTTGCCCGATACGCTGGTGGCTGCAATCGGTGGTGGATCCAACGCGATGGGGTTGTTTTTCCCGTTTCTGGATGATGCGTCAGTGAACATCATCGGGGTCGAAGCGGGCGGTAAAGGTGTGAATGCTAAGATGGAACATTGCGCATCGCTGACGGGTGGACGACCCGGAGTTTTGCACGGCAACCGCACCTATTTGTTGCAGGATGATGATGGTCAAATTCTGGAAGGGTTTTCCATTTCGGCGGGGCTGGATTACCCCGGCATAGGTCCCGAGCACAGCTGGCTGCACGATATTGGCCGTGCGCAATATGTGTCGATCACCGATGTCGAGGCACTGGACGCGTTTCAGTTAAGCTGCGAGATGGAAGGCATTATTCCGGCGCTTGAGCCCAGCCACGCGCTGGCCCATGTGATGAAAATCGCCCCTGATCTGCCAAAGGATCACCTGATCTGCATGAATATGTGTGGCCGTGGCGACAAGGATATTTTCACAGTCGCCAAGGCGTTGGGTGTCGACATGGATACCGGTGGATGATCCAATACATCTCTAATTAGGTTGATAGAAAGTCTTCGGCGCGGGTTCTTCTGAATGGTCATATCCGTTAAAAAGCTGGGGCTATTAAAGGCATTTCTGGCCTAAGTTACGGTCAGCCGGCATAAACTTGTGTTTAATTCACAGGTGTTTTGGTGAAATTCCAAAGGAATAATAACCAGTTAAATATTGGTAAAATTGTTTAATTGCAATTGGATAAGAGTAACCCTTTGGTTTAGGGGCGAATAAATATCGACCTTAAACCTTGGGTCAATATCAACTCCGGTCGAAATGTTGTTTTTGATGTCTCAAGGGCGCTTACAGCCCGAAACCGAAGATGAAAAACAAACTGAAAAAGGACTATGATATGAAAAAGACACTTATAGCGAGCACCGCAGCTTTGTTGATGACGACAGTAGCAACATTCGCGGTAACCCCTGAAGAGGTTATCAACGACCTGAAAACGCAGGGCTATGACCGTATTACAATTAAACGGGGTGTGATCAAATCTACTATTCATGCAACCGGCCCGAATGGTGAGCGTGAGATTGTATTGAACAACAACTCAGGAGATATTGTCAAAGACGAAACAAGCAATAGCTCTGATAGCAGTGATGATTCTGATAGCGTTGACGATGATAGCAGCGATGATCAGGATGATAGCAGCGATGATCACGATGGTGGCGATGACGATCACGATGGCGGTGATGACAGCAGCGACGATCACGATGGCGGTGATGATAGCGGCGACGATCACGATGGTGGTGATGACGACTAATATAGCGTAAGGTAAAATGAAGTTCGCTCTCCTGTTATACAGGGGGGCGAAAAGGGGTTTGGATGATGTTGAAACGGATACTATTTGTTGTGGTTGTAATGTTGGCAAGCAGTGCTGTGTCCCAGGCTTTTGCCAACCCAGTTTCTGACAAGGTTGTTGCCGAGCTTAGGGCGCAAGGATTTGATGATATCACGGTGGCTCGGACATGGCTTGGGCGTCTTCGCATCGTTGGGACCAGTGCCACACAAGAGCGAGAGCTTATTATACACCCGTTGACAGGCGAAGTCCTTCGGGAGTTTATAACATTACTAAACCCATCTAACACGAATAATATATCTAACTCCGGATTAGGCAGTGGAACAAACGGCACCGGAGGCGGCGAAGATGACGATGGCGGCAATGACGATGATGGCGGTGACGATGGCGGCGATCATGACAGTGGCGAAGATGACAGTGGCGAAGATGACGGTGATCATGGTGGTGATGATGATTGATGCCCGTATACCTGCTGTAATTTCTTTGGGCTCACTTTATGTCAGATAAAAACTTAATCCTCGTTGTTCTTGTGATCCAAATCCTTTGCGCAGCATTCTTTATCGCTGATATGGCGTCGACTATATTTGGGTTTCCCTTTTTACCACGTAGCTGGATGATCTACGAGGCGATGGAAATATCGGCCGCTTTAGGCCTGGTGATTGGATCTGTGATGAGTGCGATCGCCTTTCGTCGCGCGTATCAGCACCGAAAACGGGTCGAGTTACAATTGAAAGCTGCATCTGGGGCATTCATGGAAATGCTGAATGATAAGCTTGCTGAATGGGGGCTGACGCCAGCCGAGCGCGATGTGGCTTTGTTCGCCATTAAGGGATTCTCCACCAAGGAAATATCCAAAATGCGCGAAACATCCGAGGGTACGATAAAGGCGCAGACCAATGCGATTTATCGCAAAGCAGGCGTTAGCGGGCGGCCGCAATTGTTAAGCCTGTTTATTGATGATTTGATGGGGGATGCGATAGTTGATATTTCTTAAAGGGCGCTAGCAATCAGTCGAAAAATCCGGATATTTTCATCTGATACTCCGGCCTCGCGGAATTTCTTGTCCGCTGCCGTGGTGGCAATGACCACGCCCAACGGGCGGTTCACATAGATATACTGGCCGTAAATCCCGCGCGCCATGTATTCGCCCTCAACCGCGCCAACCGGCACCCACCATTGATAGCCGTAACCGATGTGCTCCGCCGCTGTGGGTGCACTGGCGCGGGTCGAGGCGTTGACCCAGTCCTCGGGCACGATTTGGGTCCCGTTCCAGCGTCCGCCATTCATGAACATCTGGCCAAAACGGGCGTAATCGCGGGTGGTGACGTTCAAGCCGCCCAGAACAAGGGCCACGCCGTCACCATCGGTGACGTAATAGGGCGCGGCTTCAAATCCCATCGGGGTGATGATCTTTTCTTCCAGCAATTCAGCCACGCTGCGCCCTGTCGCCCCACGGATGATCATGCCGATCACATGGGTGTCGATTGATACGTATTGCCATGTTTTGCCCGGCTCGTGCTGGCGATCATTGATACCGGCGGCAAAGCCATCCATCGACCACCCCAGCGCCAGAACGCGGCCCATGCGGTTAATGTCGGAATTGAAATCAAGGTAATCCTCGTTAAAGCGCACGCCGCTGGCCATGTTCAGCACATTACGCAGTGTTGCGCCATCATAAGCGCTGCCCGCTAAGGACGGGGCGTATTTGGTGACAGGATCATCCAGCGAGGCGATCTGCCCTTCGGCCATTACAATACCGAACAGGGCGGACAGGAAGCTTTTGGCGACAGACCATGAAATGCGCAGATCATCGGAGGTGGTTCCGAGGAAATAGTCCTCGGCAACAACTGCGCCGTCTTTCAACACCACAAGCGAGGTGACGCTGCGGTTCTTGATCCAGTCGTTGACCTCGTCGGGCAAATCGGCGGCTGCGCCTGTGGGCAGGGGGCTGACATTGCCATCGCCACGGATCAAGGGGCGGGTCAGGAACATGGTGTCCATATGGCTGAAATTATTGACGATCTTTTCTTGTGAAAACAGGCTGTTTACGGCCATCAGGCGGGTAATTTTCTCGCGCTGCCAAAAGGCGACGGCGGCCAGAATGATGGCCAACAGCAGAATACCCCGCACGGAATATTTGATAAATTTACGCATGATCCCCCCGATCTATGGCAGCAGGATGCAACGGGTCGGGGGCGGTGGCAATGCTGACGTTACGGCGCGGTGTGGGGGAGGTGAGCCATCTGGCCATAGTGCAACATATCCAAAAAATCAAAATGTGTTGCGCATTTTCTTTGTTTTGTGCACAAAATAATGCTAGTCAGCCCCTAGGTTTTTAGAATTTCGTTTTTACACTTTTACACTTTTACACTTTTACACTTTTACACTTTGGCTAATCTATTTGAATTTAGGACTAATTATGAAATATTTACTTCTTTCAACAACCGCTTTCGTCTCTTTCGCGGCATCTGCGCAGGCACAACAGCAAACTTTTGATTGGAACGGCTGGTATCTTGGCGGCCAAGTGGGCCTTACCCAAAATCAGGCGACATACGAAGATGTTGACTATGACTGGTACGGCCACACGATGGACTTTAATTCGCTCGGCGGCTCTTTGGGTGCGCAGGTGGGTTATAACAGGGTTCAGAACAATCGCCTTGTCGGTATCGAGGCTGATTTCAGCTTCCTGACCAACTCGGAAACTTCAATTTACGCATCCAACGACAACATCCTGAATTCAGCCAATTACCTTGCCACGCTGCGCGGGCGGACAGGTCTGGCAGTTGATAACACGTTGGTGTTTGTAACGGGTGGTTTGGCTTTTGCGAATTTTGACCGGTCGTGGACCGAGTTTAATGACGTGCCGGATTCGTGGCCCGATCTCGGGGCAAGCAAAGTTGGCGTTTCCCTTGGGTTCGGTATTGAGCACGCGATCAATGACAAGTGGTCCGTGAGCGGGTTGTATACCGCCAACATCTTCGGTGAAAACACAAGCGTTAACGCCAATGGATTCCCATTGCGGATCAATGACGACATTCACCGCGTCAGCCTTGCCTTTAACTATAACTTTGGTGGTGGTGCAGGCGGTACGTCTGGCGGAGCAAGTACAGGCGGGACGCCAGCTGATTTCTCGGGCGCATATGTAGGGGCGTTGATGGGAATTGGCGCTAGCGCTGTTGCCCAAAGCGACATTGATTTTAACAACATCGGCGGAAGCTATGATGTTGGCGGTGCCGGTGGGATTGCAGGTGTGAAAGCTGGATACAACTGGCAAGATGGTGCTGCGGTTTATGGCATTGAGGCACAGATTGTCGCCTCGTCCCTGGGGGACACCTATAACTCAGTTGCTGTCGGGGATATCGACGCCAGTATTGACAGTTACGCAAGTATCCGCGGTCGCGCGGGGGTCGCGGCGGGTAATACACTGATGTATGTACTGGGTGGTATAACTGTTGCGGATGTTACCAACCAGCACAGCTTTGATGAAGATGTCGGCGGCAGCTATACAGGTTTGACCGTTGGCGCAGGTGTTGAACAATCCATTTCTGACAAGCTGTCATGGAATGTTGAAGCAGCCTATACATTGTTCGATGGCGACGATGATCCGAACGGAAACCTATACCACGGGTCTGCGGATATGTTGACGGTATCGGCCGGTTTGAATTATTATTTTGGTGCTGACGATCGTCGCATGGGTACTGGTGCATTGTCGCCAACGCACGATTGGGCTGGTTCCTACTATGGTGTTGATGTTGCATTGTTGGCAAATCAGGCAACCGTTACCGACGTAGACTACTATGATTATGGTGGTAGCTTTGATGTGAACTCGCTTGGTGCAGGTTTTGGCGCGCATATCGGCCACAACTGGCAGAACGGCAGCTTTGTTTACGGCGCGGTCGCTGATCTGGCTGTCTTTTCGAATGACGAGAAGCGGACAGATACTGGATCTCGTGAAGTCGCGTCAGCCGTGGAAGCCATGGCAACAATTCGTGGTCGTGCAGGTATCGCAACCGGCAACAGCCTGTTTTACCTAACCGGTGGTCTGGCACTTACAAAGTCTGATCTGCAACACGCCTATTTGCCTGCACCTGACGCTGACAGCTTTGATCTGAGCGATACACGCGTTGGTTTGGTGGTTGGCATGGGTATGGAGCACGCCTTGAGCGAGAGGAGCAGTTTCAAGGTTGAGGTGTTATTCACAGAATCCGATGAAAGCAGCTATTTCAACGGTGACGACTGTTCAGGACCGGTGGGCTTTGATGGCGGAGCCTGTAACATGAATGGCAGCGATACCAGCGTGTTGGTCAAAGCAGGCTATTCCTGGTCATTCTAATCTGATGATATTTGAATAGCCCCCGAAATTTAGGGGCTATTCAGAACGGGAATCGGCGGCCAATTTCTGCCTCTTGATGCTGCCAGTCAAATTTATTACTGCGTCATAATACTCGGTAGGTTCAGGCCGTTCTCCTGTGCGCATTCAAGCGCGTCCTCATAGCCTGCATCGGCATGCCGCATGACGCCGGTGGCCGGATCATTCCACAGGACACGGTCCAGTCGCCGGTCGGCATCCGCCGAGCCATCACAGCAAATCACCATACCGGAATGCTGCGAAAACCCCATGCCAACACCACCACCATGATGCAGCGAAACCCATGTCGCCCCGCTGGCGGTGTTCAGCAGCGCGTTCAGCAACGGCCAGTCCGAAACCGCGTCTGATCCATCCTTCATCGCTTCGGTTTCGCGGTTGGGGGAGGCGACCGAGCCACTGTCCAGATGATCGCGGCCAATCACCACGGGGGCCGACAATTCGCCGTTGCGCACCATTTCGTTAAACGCCAGCCCCAGCTTGTTTCTGATCCCCAGACCGACCCAGCAAATCCGTGCGGGCAAGCCCTGAAACGCGATCCGTTCGCGGGCCATATCCAGCCAGTTGTGCAGATGCGAGTCGCCCACCAGCTCTTTCACCTTGGCATCGGTTTTGTAAATATCTTCGGGATCGCCTGACAACGCCACCCAGCGAAACGGGCCAATGCCACGGCAGAATAGCGGGCGGATGTAGGCGGGCACAAAGCCTGGAAAATCAAACGCGTTTTCCAACCCCTCATCCAGTGCGACCTGCCGGATGTTGTTGCCATAATCGAATGTCGGCACACCGGCGTTGTGAAAATCAACCATCGCAGCCACATGGACCTTCATGCTGGCCTTGGCCGCCTTTTCCACCGCTTTCGGGTCACTTTCCTGCATCGCCTGCCACTGGGAGACGCTCCAGCCTTGGGGTAGATAGCCGTGGATCGGGTCATGGGCGCTGGTTTGGTCGGTCACCATATCCGGACGGACGCCGCGTTTGTAAATTTCAGGGAACACATCAGCGGCGTTGCCGATCAGCGCCACTGATTTCGCTTCGCCCGCAGCGCACCATTTGTCGATCATTGCTAGGGCCTCGTCCAGTGACGAGGTTTTTTCATCGACATAGCGCGTGCGCATGCGAAAATCGGCGCGGGTTTCGTCGCATTCCACGGCCAGACAACAGGCGCCTGCCATCACGGCTGCCAGCGGTTGTGCCCCGCCCATACCGCCAAGCCCTGCGGTCAATACCCACTTGCCGGTCAGGTTGCCATCGTAATGCTGGCGGCCCGCCTCGACAAAAGTTTCATAAGTGCCCTGCACGATGCCTTGGGTTCCGATGTAAATCCATGACCCGGCGGTCATCTGGCCATACATCATCAGACCCTTTTTATCGAGATCATTGAAGTGATCCCAAGTCGCCCAATGTGGCACCAGATTGGAGTTGGCAATCAGCACTCGCGGCGCGTCCGAGTGGGTGCGAAAGACGCCCACGGGTTTGCCCGATTGCACCAACATGGTTTCATCGTCTTCCAGTGTTTTCAGGGTCTCGACCATCATGTCAAAATCCTGCCATGTGCGTGCCGCCCGCCCAATGCCGCCGTACACCACCAACTCGTGCGGGTTCTCGGCAACATCCGGATGCAGGTTGTTCATCAGCATCCGCAAAGGCGCCTCGGTCTGCCAGCTTTTGGCGTTCAGTGTGGTGCCGGTTGGCGGGTAAACATCGCGGGAATTTTTACGTGGATCGGTCATGGCTGGGGTTCCTTTGGCGTTAAAGGGCAAGGCTGTTCAATGATTGCAGGATTTGCGACAGGGGGCGGCGGATATTTGTGGCCAGATTATTGCGGTAGGTCCAAGGGGCGGTCTCGTCCATATAGGCACGTTGGGCCAGTTCCATCTGGATGGCGTGGACGCCGGTTTGCGGTTTGCCATAATGGCGGGTGGCCCAGCCGCCTTTGAAACGGCCGTTGACCACGTGGTCATAGTCCGGCGCGGCGGCACATATCTTGCGGGTGGCTTGTTCAACCAGCGGGTCACAGGTTTTGCCGTCATCGGTGCCGATGCTGAAAATCGGTAGGGTGCCGTTAAACAAAAACGGGATGTTCGAGCGGATCGAGTGGCAGTCAAACAGGATGGCAAACCCGTGCTGCTGTTTCACCCGCGCAATCTGGGTGGTAAGGGCGGCGTGATAGGGGGCGTGGAATGTCAGGCGGCGGGATTCGATTTCATCTGTCGATGGTGCCTGCCCGTCTTGCCAGATTGCCTGCCCGTCAAAATCCGTTAGCGGGCACAGGCTGGTGGTGTTTTGACCGGGGTAGAGCGACGCGCCAAGCGGGTCGCGGTTGGCATCGATCACATAGCGATGGAACGTCGCCTGAACCACAGTGGCTGTGGGTAGTAACCCGTCATAAAGTTGGTTGATATACCAGTCGGTATCATCCAGCCCGTTGCCGCGCACATTCAGCCGCGCGGCCAGATCATCGGGCACATAGGTGCCGCCGTGGGGTTGGCCAAGGATGATCGGGCTCTCGCCCTGATGGGTAATGACCGGAGTCATTGGCCAAGGTCCGGCAGTGGAATATCAATCACTGACAGGATCTGGGCCGATGCCATGAGCAGGCTGGCGGCCTCTAGATCCGGTGCGAGATAGCGATCATCGCCGATGGTTTTCACGTCTTGGCGTAGCCGCGCCAGCACCGATTGCAAGGGGTGGCTGGTTTCCAAAGGTGCGCGAAATTCCACCCCTTGGGCGGCGCATAACAGTTCGACCCCCAGAATGTAGTTCAGGTTTCGCACCATCTGCTGCAGGCGCCGCGCCCCGTGGGCTGCCATGGAAACATGGTCTTCCTGATTGGCGCTGGTCGGGGTGCTGTCGGTCACGCAGGGGTTGGCCAGATGTTTGTTTTCAGACATCAGGGCGGCGGTGGTGACTTCGGCAATCATCAGGCCGGAATTTAGGCCCGGATTGGGGGTTAAAAACGGCGGCAAGTCGTGGCTAAGGGTCGGATCAACCATAAGTGCGACGCGCCGCTGTGCGATGGCGCCGATTTCGGCCAGTCCCAGTGCGATCATATCGGCGGCAAAGCCTACGGGTTCGGCGTGGAAATTCCCGCCTGATACGATCATATCGGCGTCCACCAGAACCAGCGGGTTGTCGGTGGCGGCGTTGGCCTCGATTTCAAGGGTGGCGGCGGCTTGGCGCAGCACATCCATCGCGGCACCGGTCACCTGTGGCTGGCAACGAATGCAGTAGGGGTCTTGCACGCGGGTGTCGTCCTTTAAATGGCTTTGGCGAATGATCGATCCATCCAGCAGGCCACGAATGGCCGCTGCCACCTCGATTTGGCCACGGTGGCCGCGCAGGGCATGGATTGCGGGCTGAGTCGGGGCCGTTGACCCCATGATCGCGTCTGTCGACATGGCGGAAGTAACCAGCGCATTTTGCGCCGCGCGCCACGCCTGAAACAACCCTGCCAGCGCGAATGCAGTGGAAAACTGGGTGCCGTTGATAAAGGCCAGCCCTTCCTTGGGGCCAAGGATGATGGGGGTCAGGCCAGCCGCCTTTAGCGCCTGTTCACCAGACATGACTCGCCCGTCATATTCTGCCTGTCCTTCGCCGATCAGCACCGCCGTCATATGCGCCAGCGGGGCCAGATCACCGGAGGCCCCGACCGAGCCTTGGGCCGGAATAACGGGGGTGACGCCGCGTTCCAGCATGGTTTCCAGCAGTTCAATCCGGTCCCAACCAACGCCGGATGCGCCGCGGCCAAAGGACAGCAGCTTCAGCGACATCATCAGTCGAACCATATGGGTTGGAATGGCATCCCCAACCCCGCAGCAATGGCTGAGGATCAGATTTCGCTGCAGGGTGGCGGCATCTTCCGGTGCAATTTTAATGCTGGCGAGTTTGCCAAAACCGGTGTTGACGCCATAAACCGGCACCGTCCCGCCCGCAGCAACCGCGATGCGGTCCGCCGCCAGTTCAACCGACGCGCGACAGGTTCGATCAAGCGTGATACTGGTCTGGTTCCAGAAAATATCGGCCAGTTGTTTCAGCGAAACGTCACCGGGGACCAGTGATAGCGGTTTCATAGCTCACCTTTGAATATTCGGGCTTCAAGCGCATTAAATCCAATGCGATAGGACAACTCGGACGGATGTTTGACATTCCAGACGGCCAGATCGGCCCGCAGGCCTGTTTTGACCATCCCGCTATCATTAATGCCTAACGCGCGCGCCGCGTTGCGGGTGGTGCCTGCCAAGGTCTCCTCGGGTGTCATGCCAAACAGGGTGCAGGCCATGTTCATCGACAGCAGTAGCGATGAAATCGGCGAGGAGCCGGGGTTGCAATCGGTGGCCACAGCCATTGGAACGCCGTGTTCGCGCAAGGCGTCAATTGGCGGCTTTTGGGTCTCGCGCAACGTGTAGAAGGCACCGGGCAGAATGACGGCGACGGTTTTGGCGGCGGCCAGTGCTTGCACGCCGCTGTCGTCCAGATACTCGATATGGTCCGCCGACAGGGCGCCGTATGAGGCCGCCATTTTGGCCCCGCCCAAATTCGACAGTTGTTCTGCGTGTAATTTAACGGGCAAGCCCAGATCAACCGCTACATCAAAAACTCGCGCAATTTGGGGCGGGGAAAATGCGATGCCCTCGCAAAACCCGTCCACCGCATCCACCAGCCCCTCGGCATGGGCGGCACGCAGGGCAGGGATGCAAACCTGATCGATATAGCCATCTGCATCGCCGCTAAATTCGGCAGGCACCGCATGCGCCCCTAGAAATGTTGTGCACACTCTGATCGGGCGCAGATTGCTGATGCGCCGTGCCACGCGCAGCATTTTCAACTCGGTCTCAATGTCCAGACCATAGCCAGATTTCACTTCAATCAGGCTAACTCCTTCAGCGATCAACGCGTCAACACGGGGCAAGGCGTCAGCCAAAAGATCAGCCTCGCTGGCCGCACGGGTCGCCTTTACCGTCGATACGATCCCGCCGCCGGCCCGTGTGATTTCCTCATAGCTGGCCCCTTGCAGACGCATTTCAAATTCTTTTGCACGGTTGCCGCCCGCAACGATATGCGTGTGACAATCGA
The DNA here is from genome assembly GCF_056498605.1 of Profundibacter sp. Taxonomy (NCBI): domain Bacteria; kingdom Pseudomonadati; phylum Pseudomonadota; class Alphaproteobacteria; order Rhodobacterales; family Paracoccaceae; genus Profundibacter; species Profundibacter sp. Next base: position 22,511 of record NZ_JBSMEZ010000076.1, on the reverse strand, counting down.
TCAATGCGGGGGTGATCAGCCGTCCGTCCATATCATGTCGCGGCAAGGTTTTGTATTTCGTGGGCATATCCGCTTGGGCGCCTAGCCAACAGATAGCCCCGTTTTCAATCGCAATATCAGTATGTTGCAACAACCCGTATGGCCCCGAAATATCTGGGTCCATTGTCGCAATTGTTGCGTTTGTCAGGATATATCCGTGATCCGTCATAGGGTTCCAAATTACATGTTGCTAAAATCAGCTTTAATCTCCTATCTTTATTATGTCTATACATATGGTGGCTGGATGAAGATTTTTGCAAACCGCGCGTGGCTCTCGACCCAATGGCAATCGGACGTTCGGGTGGTGGTTAAGGGCGGCGTTATCTATAATGTTGATGTTCAGGCAACGCCTGCAGCTGGTGATATTCGTGTCGATACCCTACTGCCCGCGCTGGCCAATCTGCATAGCCACAGCTTTCAACGCGCGATGGCCGGAATGACCGAATTTCGCGCGGCGGGCCAAGACAGTTTCTGGACATGGCGCAGGTTGATGTATCAATTTCTGGAGCACCTGACACCGGAACAGATCGAGGCGATTGCCGGACTGGTCTTTATGGAAATGCTGGAAGCAGGATATGCTTCGGTTGGGGAATTTCACTATGTGCATCATCAAGTGGGCGGGGCGCGGTATGACGATCCGGCCGAGACAACCCACAGGATTATGGCGGCTGCTTTGCGGGCGGGTATCGGCCTGACCCACCTGCCTGTGCTTTATACATACGGTGGCGCGGGGCAGGCGGAACTGAATCACGGGCAGTTGCGGTTTGGCAATTCTGTTGATCAATTTCCAGCGATTGTCGAGGCGGCAAAAACGGCGGCCACAGCACTGTTCGCCGATACAGTTGTGGGTATTGCTCCCCATTCCCTGCGGGCCACATCGCCAGACGATTTGGCGCAAATCACGGCGGCTTATCACGATGGCCCGATCCATATTCACATCGCAGAGCAACCCAAAGAGGTTGCTGAAATCATCGGCTGGTTGGGCGCGCGCCCTGTGGAATGGTTGCTGAACACTCAAAATGTCACGTCCAACTGGTGCCTGATCCACGCCACCCATATGACCGATGCAGAAACCACCGCGCTTGCCAAATCCGGCGCTGTGGCAGGGCTGTGCCCGATCACCGAGGCCAACCTTGGCGATGGTCCGTTTAACGGGCCGGGTTATTTGGCGGCGGGCGGGGCGTATGGTTTGGGGTCGGATTCCAACGTGCGGATATCCCTGACCGAGGAATTGCGCACATTGGAATATTCCCAACGGCTGCGGGATTTGCAGCGCAATGTGATGGTCAAAGATACCGGATCGGTTGGCAAAACGCTGTATCTGGGGGCTGCCGCTGGGGGTGCGCAGGCGCTGGGCCGTAAGGCCGGGGAAATAAAACAAGGTCAACTGGCGGATCTGGTGGCAATCAACAGCGAGCACCCGCATCTGTGCAGCTTGAGCCCCGACCAGATTTTTGACGGGCTTTGCTTTGCCTCTGATGATAGTGTGATCAGCGATACATGGTCCGCTGGACGCCATGTGGTGCAAGGAGGGCAGCACATCAAAAGGGATGTGATTGTTGCAAACTACCAAGCGGTTATTGCCCAGCTGAAAACAGGCCTTACATCATAGGAAATGGATAGCGAAATCGAACCCTTGCCAGAGCAAAAGAAACCAGAATCAAAATCACTACATCTGCGCATTCTGCATGATGTCGAGAGCAAGATTGTGTCTGGCGTGTGGGCGCCGGGGTTCCGGATACCTTTTGAAACCGATATGGCCAAGGAATACGCATGCTCGCGCATGACGGTGAACAAGGCCCTGACAGAGCTAACACGCGCGGGGTTGTTAGAGCGCAATCGCAAATCCGGAACGTTTGTCAAAGCGCCACGATCGCTTTCGGCGGCACTGGAAATCACCAATATCCGCGACGAGGTTGAAAAGGCGGGCAAGATGTATTCCTATCAGTTGTTGAGCGACGATCCGAATGCGCCCAAACCTGATTTTCTAGGCTACCTAGGCGCATCGGCCTTTTGTGAAATTCGCAAAGTGAAATGCCTGCATTTTGCCGATGGTGTTCCATTTTGTTTTGAAGAGCGGATCATCAGCAAGAATGCTGTTCCCCAAGTGGACACCGCGTCATTTGAGCAAGAGGCCCCAGGCGCATGGCTGTTCAAAACGGTGCCGTGGAATTCGGCCGAGCACCAGATATCGGCCTGCGCCGCCACGGCGGAGGTGGCCGGGTTTCTGGATATCCCCCCCGGAACGGCTTGCCTTATGGTTGAACGTATCACGCAAAATTCAAAGGGTTACGTCACTTGGGCCAGACTCTCCTACCCAGGCGAGGAGCACCGGCTTTTTGCCAAGTTTACGCCAACCGGATAATCTGGGTGAACGGCGCTGCAATTCTGGCAATTTGTCAGAGTTTCTATGGCCATATCGCATATTCGATGGGCAGCGATGGCCTTTTGAAGCTTATGCGACTGAGCCGTGGTAACAATCCCCTTCATATGCAATTAGCTTCGGAACAACGGGCGGGTTAAACAGGTGGGTCCACCTTCGCATCCAATACACAGGGCAGCCCCCTCAAACACCTGAACTGTGATACCCGCATTCGTCAGGGCAGCTCGGGTTGCGGGAAAACCATCAAGCATAATGCAGTTTCCCGGGGTCGTAGCCAATACATTTGTACTCAGCGTGTTGCTGCCTTCAAACTCTGCGAATGGGGCCTCAATAAGGGTGAACTGTTTGGCCTTCAGCAATTGCCACAAGCCAACTGGCAGCAGTGGCATACACACCAATGCAGCATGCGTATCGACAAGGCTGACAAGCGACATCAAATGCAAACATGCATCGGATCCCAGATAAACCGGCAGATCAAACGCGTGCACCTTTATGCCAAGAGGGGTCATAATCGCGCGTAGCTGATCAACGCCAGCCTGATTGGTCCGAAACCCACGGCCAACAACAAGCGTGTGGTCATCCAGCCATAACGTGTCACCGGCTTCGGCACGCGCGTCATCCTTAATGGTGCCGACAATGGGAATTACATGGGTTTGGTAAAAGGCACGGTGCAGTTCCTGCTCGCCAGATCGCAATGCCTTGCCCGGTGACATCAATATCGCACCGGACGGGGTCATCAAGGAGGCATCATAGGTGAAAACGGCATCTGCAATGCCATGGTCATCCTCTGGCATCCAGTAGATTTCGACACCTGCGGCATCCAATGCACGGATGAGAGACGCATGGACATCCACAACCTTTTGCGGATCAAATTGTGGGCCATAATGCCATAATGCCGGATCAGCATTTATCAGGGACGCGCCGGGCTGCTTAACCGCCACTTTGCGCAATGGCGCCGTCATTGAGGAAACACCGAACATCATTCGTTGCCCTGCACACGATCCAGAAAATCTGCGTCGCTGTTGCACAAATGCAGTGCATCTTTGGTGGTGATCGCGGTGCAAAACTCGCCATGTAAGCTGGCGATTGACATATTATGCACTAGATCGGGGTCATAATCGATGCCATCATGGCCGACAGAATTTACCGTCGTACAGCTGTCGTGCACCAGATAGGTATCAAACCCCATGTTGCCTGCCATGCGCACTGTGGTTTCGATACAGACATTGGTGAAAAACCCCACAACAACCAACCGCTGAATGCCCGCACGGCGCAGATCCAACTCCAGCGAGGTGCCGATAAAGCCGCTATTCACATCCTTTTCAACAACGATGTCCTGATCTTCAGGCTCCATTCCGTCAATCTGCTGACCGCTTTCCAGGCTTAGCTTCAGCGGTGAATTCTGCTCTCTTGAATCGTGCTTGGTAAAGGCGACCTGTCGGCCGGATTTACGCCATTCAGCCAGTAATGAAAGGATGTTTGCCTCGGCATCCGGATTATTGCGTCGACCCGTCGCGCCACCATAATAGGCGGTATCATTTACGCCTTTTGAACGTCGATCAAAAGCAGAGCGGTCGTGGCATTGAACTGTTGTATCATGGATTCCCTCCAAACAATACATTTGTTTAGTGGCGATACGTTTGTATAGTCAACTGCGGGCTGCTACAATGACGCAAAGCGGAGGGGCGCAATAATGACCAGCAACAGCCGAGACATAGCCGGTGATAATAAAACCCCGCCCGCCGGTCGCGCCAAACTGATCGAGGCTGCCTTATCTTGCATGGCCGACTTTGGCATTAAGGGCACAACAGTGCGCAGCATTGCCGAGCGGGCAGATGTGACTCTGGGTCTGGTCAGGCACCACTTTGGCACCAAAGAATGGCTGCTGGTCGAAACCTATCAGCATTTGAACGACATCGCCGTTGTCCAGATCGCCAATGCAATTATGGTCAATAAAGATGATCCCGACCTTGCGCTGGAAGGGGCCATTCAGGCGATGTTCCCGCCAGATTTAAGCGACGTGCGGCAAATGCGGATTTTGGTCGCTTTTTGGGGGCTGGTTCCCAGCAATCCCAACTTTGCCAAAGTTCAAGCCCAGACAAACGCAGCGATCCATGCACTGTTCGTTGAGATGATTGAAATGCATCAGGGGCAATCAAAGGACGCGCATGACATAGCACATGGTATTGTCGCCCTATCGGATGGGCTATGGCTTGAGTGTTGCATGAACCCCGCCTGCATGTCGCCAACCAAAGCAATCAGGATAGCCACCAGTTTTTGCAAAGCGCGCCTGGGTCTTGCCGATACACAGGTGTTAACGGTGGCGTAAATCCTACTGCAAATCCGGTTGTTCACTTGCAATTGGTTGCTATTTCATGTGCCCGACGAGAAGAGATCGTTTGGCGCGTGTTGGGCATCTATCAGCATCCAGTCAAAACCGGCGCTGGCGCTGATTTTAGCGGCGTAAGGATCGGCCAGCCCAAGCTAGCAGCCTAGCCGCAGTTCGCCGTTTTCAATCGCCTTTTAGAAAGGATTTACGGGTGCTGAAACCCCGTGACTCCTTATTCAAACGATATTTCTACGCTGCCAAATTTCCCGAAATCGGCGCGGATATGGCTGCCCGGCGGGCATTCGATGGGTCGGATAAAGCTGCCCGACAGGATCACCTGCCCAGGCTCAATACTTTGCCCGTATTGCGCCATGCGACGCGCCAGCCAAACCACGCTTTGAACAGGATCATTCAGCACACCGGCACCAAGGCCGGTTTCCTCGACCTCGCTGTTTCGCGACGTAATCGCACCGACCCAGCGCAGATCGTGCGCATCAATCGCGTGGCGCTCAGCCCCCAGAACGATACCCGCATTGGCAGCATTGTCGCTGATAGTGTCCAATACGGTGCGGGCCTTGCCGGTGTCCGGATCAACGCGCTGAATGCGGGTATCAAGGATCTCAATCGACGGGGCCACATAGTCTGTGGCAGCAATGATATCGTCGCGGGATATGTTTTTTCCGCCAATGCGGGCCTTCATCACAAAGGCGATTTCGGCCTCGACCCTTGGTTGGATAAAGCGGCCCATTGGCACCGTCGCACCGTTGCCAAATGCCATGTCGTCAAACAGGATGCCGCTGTCGGGGATGTCGATGTTCAACGCATATTGCATGGCCTTGGAGGTTAACCCAATTTTCCAGCCAATCACCTTTTTACCCGCCGCCAGTTTGGCAGCGCGAATGGCGTTTTGCACCTCATAGGCGTCATCCATCGCCATTTCGGGGTGGCGCAGGGTTAGCAGGCCGATTTGGGTGCCGGTCTTTTCGGCATTTAGCAAATCAGTGGCGGCGCAGGCGTGCTCGTCGGGGGTCATACCACTTCATCCGCAACACCATTGCGCAATGTCCCGATGCCCTCGACCTCGATTTCAACCACATCGCCAGGTTTAAGGTAACGTGGCGGATCGAACCGCGCACCGGCCCCCGTTGGCGTGCCAGTGATGATGATATCGCCAGCTTTTAACGCCATGAACGTGGAGATATATTCGATTTCGCGCCGGATCGGGAACATCATCCGGCTTAACACATCATCCTGACGCACTTCGCCGTTTACGCGGGTCACAATGCGCGCGTCATCCAGTTGTGAGGGGTTCTTGAACGGCACCAGCCACGGACCGATAGAGCCGGAGTTATCCCAGTTCTTGCCTTGGGTCACGTTGAATTTTGCGTGGCGCACCCAGTCGCGGATTGTCCCCTCGTTGCACAGGGTCAGGGCCGCGATGTGGTCGTATGCGTCGTCTTGGCTGATCCGTCTTCCGCCCTTGCCGATCACAATGGCGACTTCGCCTTCATAGTCCAGCGTGTGATTTTCCGGCGGGCGCACTAGGTTTCGTTCGTGCCCTGTGAAACCGCTGGCAAACCGTGGGAACAACGACATGTATTTAGGTTGTGTGCTGCCGTCTTTGTATTCGGCGTTCCGGTCAGGAAAGTTGACGCCGACGCATAAAATACGTGGCGCATTGGGCAGCACCATTTCAAATTGGAAATCCGTGTGGGTGACGGGCTTGCCTTGGGCGGTGGCCGTAAGCTGATCCAGTGCGCCGGCCTGAACGACATCCAGCAAACTGGGCCATTGGGGAAAATGCAGGCTTAGGGCAATCATGCCCTGATCGGTTGCGGCCCCATAAAAGGTTTGGCCATCGGCGGTATAGGTTGAATATTTCATGTGATCCTTTTCCAGACGTCTTGGATGACCTCGGCGGCCATCAGGACGTCTTTTCGGGTGGTGTTGAACTGGCCCACTTGGAACCGGATGATTTTCTGGCCGTCATGGGCACCTTGGGTTAGATAAATGCGCCCGTCATCATTTAGCGCATCAACCAAGCGTTGTTGCGCCGCATCATCGCCAGGACAGCGAAAGGAAAACAGGCTCAGGATCGGCTCGGTCACGATTTCAAACCCGTCAAGGGATCGAATGCTTTCGCAGACCTCGCCTGCCCATTGAACATGGTTGCGAATGCGGCTGCGCAGCCCGTCCAGCCCGTAAGAGCGGATCAGGAACCAGATTTTCAGCGCGCGGAACCGGCGACCCAATGGAATGGTCCATTCCGAATAGTTGGTCACCTCGGCACCCGTGGTTTTCAGATACTCAGGCTCGATTTTCAAAGTGTCCAGCTGTGGTTTTGGGTCGGCAAGGAACTGTACCGAACAATCAAACTGTGCGCCCAGCCATTTGTGCGGGTTAAAGACGATTGAATCAAACCCAGCCGCATCCGCCCAGAAATCATCGCGAAATTCAGGGCAGATCATCGCGGCACCGGCCCACGCCGCATCCAGATGTGTGTATAGGTCTTCGTCACGCGCAACCTGCAAAACCGGCCCCAGCGTGTCACACGCCCCGATGCCGGTCCCGCCTGTGATCGCAATGATCCCAGCAGGGATATGTCCCGCAGCACGGTCCTGTGCAATGGCCTGTTTAAGGGCATCAACGTCGATGCCATAGCGTGGGCCGGTCGTGCCTATTTTGACCAGATTGGCCTGCCCAATCCCCGCAACCCAACTGGCACGGTCAATCGAGGAATGAACCTGATCCGAGCAGTAAATCCGCAAGCTGCCCTTGCCCGACATCCCGTCACGGTTTCCGGTAAACCCAGTGGCCCTTTCGCGCATCGTCAGCACGGCAGACAATGTGGCCGAGGAGGCGCTGTCTTGAATGACCCCCGTAAAGCCATCTGGCAGCCCCAATGCTTGGCGCAACCAATCCACCATTACACCCTCGACCTCGGTGGCGGCGGGGGAAGTTTGCCAGAGCATGCATTGCGCCGCTATCGTGGTCACCAGCATCTCGGCCAGCATCGAAGGGGGCGCTGCATTGGCCGGAAAATAGGCGAAAAAACGGGGATGTTGCCAGTGCGTCATACCCGGCATCACGATGCGTTCAAAATCGGCCATGATGGTTTCCATCGCCTCGCTGCCATCCGGCGGTGCGACAGGCAGTTGGGTTCTAATGTCGCCCAGTTTGGTTTGTGCACGCACTGGCCGGTCGGTCAATGACTTGTGGTAATCCGCCGCCCAATTAGAAATATGTTCGCCCCAATGGGCAAATTCGTCCCAGTTCATGTGCGATCCTCTCGGTCCAATGTGATACCGCCCAACATGTTCATGGCGCGATGATCGGGCTGGCTTTGATCTCGGACTCCCGCGTGTCGACGCCAACAAATTTGGTTCCGTGCTCGAACCAGCTGCGCGGGGCGGCAGCGCCCCAGAGCGTCTGGCGTTGCGGGTCTTTCAGATCCCATTTGATCGGTTCCAGATCCGGATCGACGGTCTGGTAATCAGAGCAGTAAATCTCGACCCGATGACCATCGGGGTCCAAAATATACAGGAAGAAAGCGTTTGAAATACCGTGGCGACCCGGCCCACGTTCGATGCTGTCGACATATCCGGTGGTGGCCATCAAATCCAGCAGGTCGATGATGTTGAGCGGGGTCGGAACCCAAAAGGCCACATGGTGCATGCGCGGACCGGTGCCATTGGTAAAGGCCATGTCATGCACGCCGCCTTTTCGATGCATCCATGCCGCCCACAGTTTTTTGCTATCGTCATCTTCGGTATATTCAGTCACCCGAAACCCAAAGTCGCTATAGAATTCGACCGAGGCGTCAACATCATGCGAGAAGCAGTTGAAGTGATCAATCCGCAGAGGTTTTACACCGCGATACAGCGCGTATTTCTGATGAATTGGCTCCAACCGGTCCATTTTGTGATAAAATTCCAGCGGGATGCCCATATTGTCCGAAGTTAGCAACGTGCGGCCCTGATAGGGGCGTTTGACCCATTCGGTTGGTCGGCCTTTGGACTGGAAATAGATGTCGGCCTTGTCCAGATCATCCTCATCAAAGGTCTTGAACCCCATAACTTCGACAGTTCCGGGTTGGTCTGATTTTTGCAGGATTACGCAGTGATGGCCGCGTTCTTCCATCGCACGCAGATAAACGTGGGTGTCGCTTTCGTCGGTCACTTGCAGGCCCAGTATGTCAGAATAGAACTTGCGTGACTCGGCAAGGTCTTTGACGTTCAGGTAGACATGGGACAGCCGGATCGTATTGAAAGCCGGATAAAGATTGGGGGCAGGAACTGGCATGGTATCTCCTATTGAATATTTATGCGCGTTTTCTTTATGGGTCTATGCTCTAGGCACCCAGGCGCATGATCTTGTGCTGGCCGGTGGCAAAACCGATGTGCTTTTGCTCCATGTAAAATTCAAACGACCAGTCGCCACCGTCACGGCCAATGCCACTGGCTTTGACTCCGCCAAAGGGGGTCGGCAGGTGGCGGACATTCTCGGAATTCACCCAGATCATGCCGGCCTCCAGCGCGTCGGTAAAGCGCAGCGCACGGGTCAGGTCATTGGTCCAGACATAACCGGTCAACCCGTATTGGGTGTCATTGGCCATCTGCAGCGCTTCTTCCTCGGTCGAAAACGGGATCGAGGTCAGGACCGGGCCAAAGATTTCCTCTTGCGCGATACGCATCTGGTTGGTTGCATTGGTGAATAGGGTAGGGCGGATGAAATACCCCTCATCCCCGACCTTCACACCGCCAGCGGCAACCGTTGCGCCGTCTTCTTTGGCGATGTCGAAGTAGGACGTCACCTTGTCATAATGTTCTTTCGTGACCAGCGGGCCAATTTCGGTGGCAGGGTCCAGCGGGTGACCAACCTTGATGTTGTTGACCCGCGCGATCAGTTTCGCCTCGAATTCTTCGCGGATCGTGTCCTGTATCAAAAGGCGCGACGACGATGTGCAGCGTTCGCCATTGATCGAATATATCATGAAAATCACCGCATCCAGCGCGCGGTCCAGATTGGCGTCGTCAAATACGATAACGGGGTTTTTGCCCCCCAGTTCCAGATGCATCCGTTTAAGTGTATCGGCCCCCTGTTTGGTGATGATGCTGCCCGTGCGGCTTTCGCCAACAAAGGCGATAGCCTTGATCAAAGGGTGTTCGGTCAGACGTTTTCCGGCATCGTGACCATAGCCGTTTACGGTGTTCAAAACACCCGGCGGCAGACCTGCCTCTTCGGCGATTTCAACCAGCAAACGGGCCGATAGCGGCGAATCCTCGGCCGGTTTGTGGACCACAGTGCAGCCTGCGGCGAGCGCTGGCGCGATTTTCCATGTGGACAGCATAAACGGCGTGTTCCACGGGGTGATCACACCAACCGGACCAATGGGCTTGCGCATGGTGATGTTCATCAAGGTTGGCGATTGCAGGTGCTGGCCGTCACGGGCCTGCACCACCTGATCCGCGAAATAGCGGAAGTTTTCAGCCCCGCGCAGGGCGGCTTTTGACATGAAACGAATGGTCTGGCCGGTATCCCAGCACTCGCACAGCGCGATTTCCTCGGCGCGGGACTCGATGGCGTCGGCCACCCGCAGCAGGATATTCTTGCGCTCCAACGCGGGCATATCGCGCCATGCGGGGAAGGCATCAGCGGCGGCTTGGGCGGCGGCATCAACGTCAGTCTCATCGCTACGGGCAACATTGCATATGACACTTTTATCGACAGGCGAAGTGGTTTGAAACACTCCGCCAGAACCGGTGCAGTCAACGCCTGCAATCCGGTTTCTGATACCGGTTTCGGTAAAACGGGCCAGATAGCTCTGCAACTTGTCGATATTTTGTTCAAGCACGCTCATGTTTTATTCTCCAGATGATCTCGGATCGTGCCGCATTTGGGGGATAGCGCGGCATCGATGTTACGCATCTCGGTTGATAGCGCGATGGAATGGGTGGCCATGGCCGGTTCCAGAAAAGCCTTGGCAGCTTCAAAAACCCGCGTGATCGCGTCCTGCCTTACAGCGTCGCTGCGACCTTCCCGAAGCCGGACAGATAAATCGATAAAGGCGTGTTTCGGGTTCCCGTCCGCAATCGCATAGTGATCGACGCGGATGGCCCGAACGCGAATGCCGGGCATGGGAAAGGTCTCGATGTTTGCTGCTTTTTTACGGATCGCTTCGCACAGGGCGCCCATATCAACGACCGTTTCAAGGTTGGCAGAGTATTCGATCTGGAAGTGTGGCATGGCCATCCCTTAATAATTTAATAGTTGCGATGTTAATTAAATATTACTTGTGATGTCAAGCATTGATCGGCATGAAATAGATGATCACTTGAGGTGCAGTATGTGTCAAAAAGCAAAGCAAACGCAAAGATGAATAAATTACCGTCCACATCGCGATCCCTACCAATCGCACTCATTCGTGCGCGGGAAGGTGTGATGATTCCGATCCGGCAAATGCTGGCTGAAACGGGCATCACAGAACAACAATGGCGTGTGTTACGGGTGCTTGCCGAACATGGGCCACAGGATGCATCGACCCTAGCTGATCGCGCCAGCCTGCTGTTTCCAAGCCTTACAAGAATTGCGCAAACGATGCGGGGTAAAGGGTTGATTACCCAGACCCGCGACGAAACAGATCGCCGCCGCCAGACAATTGCGATTGCTAAGGCGGGCCAGAAAGTCATTGATGACAATGCCAACAAAGCCTCGCAAATTGTGAGCGGATACAAGGCCACCCTCGGGGAAGACAAATACGAGAAATTGCTGGACCTGCTGGCGTTGCTTGATCCCGACGGCAAGGCTTGAACGTTTAACGCGTCAATGCTTTATCAGCCCATCGGCGCGCCACGCGTCAAAAACCTCAAGCGCGGTTTTGGCAAAAATATCATCGTTGATATGGCCGTCAATATCATGCATCTCGACATTTGGCGGGCATGTCGCCGCAAGTTCGCGCAAAAAGGCATTCAACCCGTCCTGATCATGCAAATCGGCCCCTTCACGATCCCATTCACCGAACCCAAGACGCGGTAACAGCAATGCAACCGGCCCTGCCGCGGTGGCCAATTGGCGTGTATGGGCGCGCGCCACAGTTTTGCGCTCGTCACGGTTCAAAACAATCGAGGTCAAAAGCCGGTTGTGCACATGTTTCGAGTGGTCCGCCCATTTCGCCGGAATGGGTTGCCAGCCGACAATATCGATAAGGTCGTAACACCCGGGCGCGACCAGTTGCGGGGTGCCTTTCAGGCCCGCATTGGTCAACCGCCCCGGTCCGGCCGAGATGTTCGATCCGTTAATGTGATTGCCCAACTCTTGCGTGCAAAAGTCAAAGACGCAGGCAAAGGCCCCTTGCGACGCAAGGCTTTCAAACGCCCGCCCGCCCATACCTGTGGCGTGAAAAACGGCCACCTCGAACCCGCGCTCCTCTAGTGCCGGTTTTAGCGGCACCATGTATTTCAGCGCGGACTTGCCCAACGAAGTCATGCCGATCAGCGGTTTGGTTCGCTCCATCGCCGTTACAGCCCGCGCCGCACCCAACACAGCACCCGCGGCTTGACTAAGCGAGGCTTTGCAGACCGAGTTCAGCCCATAAAGCCCGCCCGCCCACAATATCATTTGCATGTCGGCAGCAAGGCGTTCAGTCGGGATCAGCGGCGAAAAAGATACGGTAGAGACAATGTATTTGGGCACGCCAAGCGGCAAAGCCGCACAGACATCCAAAGCGAGATCGGTCCCCATCGTGCCGCCAAGCACCACCACCCCGTCAAAACGGTGCTCGGCATATAGCCGTGCCGCCAGCAGCGCCGCCCCCTTAGCCATGATTTGCATCGCGGTGTTTTCATCACCAGAGGCAATCGCAGTTTGGATCGAACTGCCGCCTTCTTCGGCGACTTGATGTTTCGAGTAGTCGGTAGGCTGCGATGGATCACCAAGCACCGAGACATCCATGGTCAGAACCTTGCCGCCCTGTTCAAGGATAACTTCGGTCATGAAACCAAGTTCGTCGTTTTTGGTGTCATATGTCCCTATAACAAGGATGGTTTTATCCGGCATTTCGGCTCCTTTTTATGTGGCCGTTTACAGTTTGATCCACGCTGTTTTCAGGTTGATATATTTGTCCAGCGCGTGAAGGGATTTATCGTGCCCGTTGCCCGACTGGCCAACACCGCCCAAAGGCACGGTGTTATCAGCGCCACCATAGGTGTTTACATGCATAACTCCCGTGCGGACCTCGCGCACCATACGATGGGCGCGCGAAAGGTTAGACGTCCAAACCCCGCCCGCAAGGCCGTAAACCGTTGAATTGGCAATACGGATCGCATCCGTCTCAGTGGTGAAAGAGGTGACGCCCAACACCGGACCGAACACTTCTTTTTGCGTAAGCGTCGCCTCGGGCGTTACGCCGGCAATCACGGTTGGGGCCATGTAATAGCCGCCGGTGTCTTGCAGTATGCGTGTGCCACCCGTGACAACCTGACCGCCCTCGGCTTGTGCGGTGTCGACGAAATCAAGGTTCTGCATCAATTGCGGCTCTGAATTCACTGCGCCAAGTTGGGCCTGCAAATCCAGCGGATCACCAACCCGCAATGCCTCGGTTGCTTTGCTAACGGCGGCGACAAAATCGTCATGGATAGAGGTCTCGACCAGTAGACGCGATGCGGCAACGCAGACCTGACCAGAGTTGCGGAAAATCCCCATCGCCGCGACATTGGCGGCCTGATCCAGATCGGGGGCGTCCGCAAAGATGATATTGGGGGATTTGCCGCCCAGTTCCAGATAGACCCGTTTCAGGTTGGATCGCGCCGAATATTCCAGCAGCTTTCGGCCGGTTGCGCCCGATCCGGTAAAGACCAGAACGTCCACATCCATCGACAGCCCCATTGCCGCGCCAACCACCGCGCCCTCGCCAGTGACAACATTCAATACGCCTGGCGGCAATCCGGCTTGCAGCGCCAGTTCCGCGATGCGGATCAGTGAAAGCGATGCGGTCTCGGCCGGTTTTAGAACCACCGAATTGCCCATCGCCAGTGCGGGTCCAAGTTTCCACGCGCCGATCATCAACGGGAAATTCCACGGGATGATTGCGCCAACCACGCCCACGGGTTCCTTGTGGATCAACCCCAGCACATCGCCGGATGTCGGGGCAATCTCGCCGTACACCTTGTCCAGTGCCTCAGCGTAATAGTGGATGGTACCTGCCGCAGACCCCGGTTCAGCCTTGATCGCCATGTTGATTTCAGTGCCGTTGTCGCGCACCCCCAGAACGGCAAGTTCAAGGGCTTCGGCCTCGATCAGCTCGGCCCATTTCAGCATTACTTTCTTACGCGTCGCAGGCGGTTGTCCGGCCCAGCGTCTATCCTCAAAGGCTGTCCGTGCCGAGGCGATAGCGGCGTCCATATCCTGCGCCGTGCCCTTGGCAACCGTGGTCAGAACCTTGCCGTCAATCGGCGACAGGATTTCCAATCTGCCGCCATCGGATGCTGGCACCTGTTCACCGTTGATTATGTGGTTTTGGGCCGAAACCGGTTTGGCGCGCAGCGCATCAATGTCACTTTGTTTCATTTTTCTCACCGCATTTGTGTGTCATGTAGGTCGTGGTCATCTTCCGGAATATGGGCACGGTATTCTTTGATCAATGTTCGTATATGCAAGGTCAAAACCAGCAAAATCATGATGAACAGAATAAGGGCGATAGGCCGGTCGATCATATCGAGTGGCGTTTTCAGTCTTGGCAGTGCCGAGCGCAGTTTCACTTCCATAATCCCGCCAAGAACCATACCCAGAATGATCGGCACGATCGGCAGGTTCAGTCGTTTCAAAATAAGCCCCAGAACGCCAAACCCTGCAGCAAGCATGCAATCGGTCATAGAATTTCGCAGGGAATAGACACCGACAAATGACAAAGTAAGGATCATTATACCCAGAAATCGGGTTGGAACCCGAATGATTTTGGTCAGCAGATTTGTCGAGACCATCAAGAAGCCGAGCACCAGAACATTCAACAGGATAAGGGCAAGGTATAGCGCATAGACCAGATCGATATTATTCTGGAAAAGCTGCGGTCCGGGGATCACATTATGGACGTAGAACACCGACAACATCATCGCGGTCAAGGCCTCGCCAGGTATGCCAAGCGCCAGCAGCGGGATCATCGCCGCCGCTGGCACCGCATTGTTGGATGCCTCGGATGCGATCAACCCCTCGGGGGAGCCTTTGCCAAATTCGTCAGGGTTTTTTGAGGTTTTTTGCGCGTAAGTGTAGCTCATGAATTGTGCTGTAAACTCTCCCACTCCCGGGATCATCCCCATCAGAACACCAAACCCAGACGAAACAGTGGCCACGCGTTTGTGTTTAAGCAGTTCTTTGAAACCCACTGTCAGCCGGCCTGAAACGGGTTCGGCCTCGGGGCTTTCGTCAGGGTTTATCAGCAGGAAAAATGCCTGACTTAGTGCGAACAATCCCAGCACAACAACGATCAGGTTTATGCCCGACGTGAGGAACGACAGCCCAAAGGTATATCGCTGCGTGTAGGTCACCGCATCAAGGCCAATCGTTTGCAAAAAGATGCCGAACATCGCCAACATCCCTGCCGCAAATATCTGGCCGCGATGGGCCAATACCACCAGAATAATACCCAGCATTGCAGCAAGGAATATTTCGCGGCTGCCAAACATTGGCGCGATGATCGCCAGAACCGGCGAGAGCAGGATCAGACATAGGATGCCGAAAATTCCGCCCCAGAATGATGCACTATATGCCAGTGATAAAGCGCGATGGGCTTGGCCCCGTTTTGTCATTGGGTAGCCGTCATAAGAGGTTAGCGCATTTACCGCTGTCCCCGGTGTGTTGATTAATATCGCCGGAATTGCCCCGCCATACATGGATGATCCGTAAATCCCCAACAGCATCGTCAAACCAACGATCGGATCAAGCGAGAACGTGGCGGGCAATAGGATAGCAATCGCCACTGCTGGGCCGACACCGGGTATGGCACCAATGATAACGCCGCCGATCGAGCCAACAAGCAAGGCAAGCAATACATCCCAACGGGCCAGCATTTCGGCCCCTGCAAACAGGTTCTCCATGATCAGCCTCGCTTAAAAATAGGTCAACATGATTTGCCGCAACCCATCGGGAAGGGCATCGTAAATCTGTCCGGCAGGCAGCTTGACCTGCAGGAACGTCTTGAACAGCAGCACAATCGCCACCGCACATATGACAGCACTGGTCAGCAACAAGCGGCTGCGATACCCTGCCCGCAACGCAAGCAACACCGCAAAAGTAACCGTGGTTGGCAAATATCCGGCAAAGGGAACAACGGCGGCGTAGACAACAAACCATGCTGCATATTCAAGCGTCGCCAGCCAAAGTCCGACTTCCCTCCAGCGCCCCTCAAGCTTCTCTGACAAGAATGACCCCAACAGATGTAGTGCTGCAAACCCTGTCATGCCTATCAGTGATACGGCAGGCCAAAAGCGCGGTTGGGCGAACAGTTTAGCGCCAGGGCGATATGCTGTCTGGTTGAACAGCTGCGATAACAGGACGAATGAAATCGCAAGAAACACCCAAGCGAACACGATGTCACCAGGCCTGCGGTAGCGCTTGAATAAGGCTTGTAGAGTCTTGATCCGCAGCATCCGGATACTCCCTTGGGCAGCACATGGCGGGACAGGCCGCAGTCGGGCCCGCCCCTATGATATCAACGGATCAGTTGCCGAGCACTTTGCCGATGTGGTCTAAAGTGGAGATATCAGTTTGGATCTGGGCCGCGACGTCCTCGGCACTTTGCCAATAGACTGCAGCACCGGTTTCGGCCGCCAATTTCTGCGCGCGTTCGGACATCACGGTTTTCTTGGCAACAGCAATGATCTTCTCGCGCACATCTGCGGGTGTGTCCTTGTGCACAAACAGGCCATTCCACAACGCAACATTCAGATCAGGCGCAAGCTCTGCCACGGTCGGCGCGTCCGGTGTCAGCGGGATACGTTCTGACCCGATAGAGGCCAGAACTTTCACATCATCAAGGCACGGCAGGATCAACTGAAGCGTGGTGTTGATCACGTCGACATCACCCGATGCCAGCGTATTGCAATCCAGCGCATCAAAGGCGGCATCGGCGGAATACGAGAAGCCCATTTCCTTGGCCAGCCCCATAGTAACCTGTGTCGGGACCAATGGCGCACCAAAGTGGCCAAGCACCACATCATTTTCTTTTGCATAAGCGGCCAGACCTGCCATGTCGTCGTAAGGTGCGTCGCCGCTGGTGGCGATAACAAAGGGATAGGTCAGAAAGTTGCCCAACGGTTCGAACGGATCAGGATTGAGTTCCGGAATGCCGATCTGCGGCCCGACAACGGGTATCGCGATGATAAACGAGCCGATTGTATAACCGTCTGCAGGCGCAGTTGCGACCTCGATTGCTCCGGGGAATGGACCGCCACCGCCACCCGGTTTATTTACTACCGCCGCTGGCACGCCGTAAGCCTTTTGGAAATCCTCGGCGATCATCCGCGTCAGCACATCCTCAAGATCGCCGGGCGGCCAAGGCACCACGAACTGGACAGGTTTTTCAGGATACTCAGCCAGCGCGGCCCCCGCAAAGGCTGCGGCAGCAATCGTTGTTACCGTCAAAGTCTTTATTAAATTAAGCATTTTATCCTCCCTAGATTGGATCATTATTTGAACCGATATTTCACAATAAAGATTGCCTTGTTAATAAACTTATGTCAAATATTTTTGTGCGCATATAATTTGAAGGAAGAATTCGGTTGTCCGTGATTGCCAAATCAATCAAGCTGTTGGGGTTCTTTTCCCCCGAGATGCCCGAAATTGGCTTGTCGCAAATCTGCCGCCTCGCCAAGCGTGACAAGGCAACGACGTACCGGCATCTCTCTGCGCTGGAAGAACTTGGATTTGTTGAACAAAACCCAATTAGCAAAGCATATCGCATCGGTCCGGCAGTTCTGCACCTTGCTGAAATCCGCGAGGCGACAGTTCCGCGCAAAGACAGTGCGCTTGCACCCCTCAAGGCCTTGGCAGATGCCACCGGCGAAACAGCCCATGTTTCGATCCTGTCGGGAAAAACCTTGCACACATTGGCATCGCGCGAATCAACCGATCACAGCACAAGGGTCGTGATCGACATTCAAACCTTGCCATTACACGCCACGGCATCGGGGCTAAGCGTTCTGGCCTTTGGGCCACCGGATTTAACGGATGCCGCCCGTGCCAGCCTTACCCGATACACCGCACATACGGCGGTCACGGAAGGTCTGCTTGAACAGGCCATCATACAGACACAAGCGACCGGTTTCGGCATTTCAGACCGCGGATTGGAAGGCGATATTTATGGTCTTGCCGCGCCGGTATTTGACCAGACGGGCCTGCTTGCCGGATCTGTCGCCGTCGCCTGCGTCGCCAGCCGCGCGACGCCAGAGCACACAGATAGCATTCGCAATCATCTGGTTCGCGCCAGTCACAAAATCAGCCAAAACTGGGGCGGCACTGTTCCCGCTTCGATCCAGGCCCTATGGGCAGCTTCTCTTAGCACCACAAAAGAACGGAACCTGTAGTATGCAAGATTCAAACTTCCTCAAAGAGAACAATGCGCGGTATTTATGGCATCCCATGACATCACCCGTGGACAGCCAGACAAATCCACCTAAAATCATCACCGATTCTGCGGGCGTTCGGATTCGGGATATTGACGGGCATGAAACGGTTGATGGCGTGGGCGGGTTGTGGAACGTCAATCTGGGATATTCCTGCCAACCGGTTAAGGACGCAATCGCGGAGCAACTGGCAAAAATGCCCTATTACTCGACCTTCCGCGGGGCGACCAATGATGCAGCGATCCAGCTGTCATATGAGCTGGCCGAGTTTTTTGCCCCCGATGGTTTGAGCCGTGCATTCTTTACCTCCGGTGGGTCGGATTCTGTAGAAACTTCGCTGCGCCTTGCGCGTCAGTATCACAAGCTTCGCGGTGATCCCGGACGGGTGAAATTCCTGAGCCTGAAAAAGGGCTATCACGGAACGCATATGGGGGGCGCAAGCGTCAACGGGAACGCCAATTTTCGCACGGCCTACGAGCCATTGATGCCGGGCTGCTATCACATTCCGGCACCCTATATCTATCGCAACCCGTTCAACGAGAGCGATCCCGAAAAGCTGGCGTTGTTATGTGTGGCTGCACTGGAAGACGAGATCAAGTTTCAGGGTGCCCAAACGATTGCCGCAATGATCATGGAGCCCATTCTGGGCGCTGGTGGCGTGATCGTGCCGCACAAAATATTTGCCCCGATGGTGCGCGAAATTTGTGACCGCAACGGCATCCTGTTGATCACCGACGAGGTTATCACCGCCTTTGGCCGCACCGGAGCCTGGTCCGGTGCGCGGTTATGGGGGATTCAGCCTGATATGATGTGCACCGCCAAGGCGATCACCAATGGTTTCTTTCCCTTTGGTGCCACCATGCTGGGTGACAAGATGATCGAGGTGTTTGAAAACAATCCAGACGCCAAGATCGGACATGGATACACATATTCGGGTCATCCGGTTGGTGCTGCCGCCGCATTGGCCTGTCTGGAGGAAACCAAACGCCTGAACGTGACCGAAAACGCAGCCGCGCGCGGCACGCAACTGTATGAGGGCTGCAAGGCGCTGATGGGTAAATATGAAATCATCGGCGACGTGCGCGGCGGGCATGGCTTAATGACGGCAATCGAAATGGTCAGCAACCGGACCACCAAAGCACCGATTGACGGGGCCACCGCAGCCAAGGTTCAGGACGTCGCTTACGAAAACGGTGCAATGGTCCGTGTGTCCGGCCCCAATGTAATTCTGTCACCACCTTTGGTTCTGACCGAGGCAGATGCAAACACAATTCTATCGGCGCTAGATGCCGGCTTTGCAGCCGCCTGCGGCTAGGGGCGTTTGAATGCAGGAGTCGATCTTGTTTTGAATTTTCCGCCTGAAGGAGAAACCGGTTAGGCGCTATTTAACCGGACTCGGTGTGCACAATGGCATCCAATTCTGCCGAAGGTGTCATGATGCCGATGGAAGCCAAGAACAGCATTAGGTTATTCGAGGCTACGAAGCGACTATTGTCCAATGCTGTAAATCTGATGTTGTCGGCCTTTCGTTGCACGAAAAGCCTGTGGCGGAGGGAACGGACCTGCCAGCGAACCTTCTCTGGACGAAAGAACGCTACTCAGCGACGACAAGCGCAACAAAATACAAACATCGGACCGCCTAATTAGTTCGCCCTGAATAAGGGGTTCAAGCAACCAATCTGATGGATTGATCTTGCCCGATTGGCACTTTCGCTGCATCGGCAAGCCTGCGGAGGCTGGTGATCAGCCAAATTAACAGGCGCAAAACAGTCCTCAGGTGCCTCAGGCTCATGCGAATGTTGTGGCCGCAGCCGCAGAGCACGGCGATCCAAAAAGCTGTATGGTCCGAAGCCTGTGTCTCGCGCCCTGTGGTCCTGCATGCTGACAACGGCGGCCCTATGAAAGGCGCGACGAAGAAGGTGAGGCTGGAAAAGCTGGGCATCCTGGCATCCAACAGCTGCCCGCACGTCAGCAACGGTAACCCGTTCTCCGAGGCACGGTTCCGCACCTGTAAGTATCGCCCGGACTGCGGTCCGGTGAATATCCCATGCCATCGTCCTATCCCGCCCACCCGAGAAATAGAGCGGCGGACAACTATCCTGACACAGGGGGGGCAGGTCACGAACTATCCTAAACCCAATCCACCAAATGCCAGGACCAAACACGTAGCCGTCACACCACGTCGAAACCAGATCAAAACGGTGATGTCGGGCCGTCGATCAGATGCTCCAAAACTTTGAAGTTTTGCAAAGTTAACATTTGGTATCTTTGATGAATTTATAGGTATTGGAATGCTACCTTTCTAACAGAACTTGGCTGAGGATCACTTTTCGTGGTCGCATCTGGATTGAAATTGGAAGCCACAGTGACAGCGACCTATGACTTCGAAAGGAAAAACCGATGATCGTTAGGCACACAATCTTGTATTCGTTCGAGCTGGAAGAATTGATGCAAGCCTCGCGCAAAGAACTGCGGAAAGCCAAATCACTGGATAGAAATCATGAAGCCAATAGGGCGCAACAAGCCAGCCGAACGCCCGTCGGTTTTCATACCTATACAGACAACAAGACGGCGTTTCTACTGACGTGTATCATGCTCTTTGGAATTGGTGAAACCTACTTCATTTATTTATTAACCTCGTAGGTGCTGTTGTTTTCTATTCGCCAATTTCATTCGGGCCACCAATTTCCAAACGGCAAGACTATATCAGAAACGCATGCGCAGCATGCTATCATTGAAAGGGAGGGTTTCGAATTCGCCACATCATAAAAACCTGTAGTTTTGGCAAGTAGTGGTTTCGTGATTCCAGATGGTGGTTATTCCCAAATCGCACGCTCCTATCCCAGATGGGACATTGGCAAAAAGGTGGGGCTAGGTATCGTCGATTACGCATAAAATGGAAACAAGACACGACACGCTTGTCGCGCTCATGCCAACATTTGAGCACGTCGGGCTGATCGGAATCTCGTTCAAATAGGGAAGTAAAATGGACAAAATGAACAACTCACTCAAAGCATTTCGCATATGTGCAAGCGCAGCGGCATTTTCGCTTGCAGCCTTTGGCCCTGCAAATGCAGCTGATACAACCGAGCCGATTTCTATCGCCACAATCGACTCTTCTGACGCGGACTTTATCGCTTATGTCTACGGCGGAATTCTCGAGAAATACGGCTTCAATGTTGAATATTTGCGGATTGACTATACCGCAATGATTTCGGCAATTGAAACATCGGATCTGGATGTGTCCACCTCAATCTGGGACACGACGACCTGGCCTGCGGTTGTCAGCGCGGTTAATGATGGGACTGCTGTCAACTATGGCTCAACCGGTGTCGCGGTCCAGGAGGGCTGGTGGTATCCCAAATACATGGAAGAGGTTTGCCCGGGGCTGCCTGACTACAAGGCGCTGAACTCTGATGCGTGCGTGGCCGCACTTGCAACGGCGGAAACCTCGCCGAAAGGACGTTACATTGACGCCCCGGCAGATTGGGAAACCGATGCCGGCAGGCGTCTGGAGGCGCTTGGCCTGAACTATGAATCAATCAACTCAGGTTCGATCGTTGCAATGGTTGCAACGGTGCGGGCCGCGGTTGATCGCAAAGAGCCGGTATTCAGTTGGGGATACAGGCCACACTGGTATTTTGACGACACACCAGGCGCGTTTGTAGAACTGCCCGCTTCGTCTGATGCTTGTTTCGAGGATCCATCAGTTGGGCCTAACCCGGATGCAACATATGACTGCGGATATTCAGTAGGATTTGTCTGGAAAGTGGCGTCGACAGGGTTCTCGGCCAAATCACCGGAGGCGGCGCGGATGCTGCATCTTTTCCAGATCACCACCGCCGAAGTGGCCGCAGCCACCGGCAAGATCGAAAACGACGGCGTTGATATTGCCGAAGTTGCCGGTGATTGGATCGACGCAAACGAGGCCGTCTGGCGCAGCTGGTCAATCGACTGACTGCTGGTCATGCACAATGCGGTCAACGCCTTTCCGTGTGTTGACCGCCACAGATGCTACGATTTCCTGGCTGCCAGGCTAGGGGTGATCGGCACGCAAACCCGCTGGGAGTCCACATCATGAGTTCATCTACCACGCCGGAAACCGTGCTGAATTGTATCGACCTATGGAAGGTTTTTGGCACAGGCG
>NZ_JBSMEZ010000075.1:0-15583 GCF_056498605.1 Profundibacter sp. | reverse complement strand
GATGTCAATGTGGGTTACGGGGTGATGATCGCGCGGCATTTTGTTCCAGCGCACATCCTGCCTGATCTGGACCGTTATTATCAGCGATTGGTCGCACGTCCTGCTTTTGCTCTGGCCAAGGCGCGGGATGGTGATACGGTGATTTACAAAGAAGCGTTTTATGCACCGCCTGAGGAGGGTTAGCCCATGAGTGGAAAATTTGTCGAGATATTTGAGGTTGGCCCGCGGGACGGGTTGCAGAACGAAGCCCGCGCCATTCCGGCATCCGAGAAGACAGCGCTGGTCGATACGCTGTCGGAGGCCGGATTTCGCCACATCGAGGTGACGTCCTTTGTGTCGCCCAAGAAGGTGCCGCAGATGGCGGATGCGAGCGAAGTGATGCTGGGCATTCAGAAAACCGATGGCGTGGCTTATGCCGCGCTAACTCCGAATTTGCAGGGGTATGAGGCCGCGATTGCAGCAGGCGTGGACGAAGTTGCGATTTTTGCTTCGGCCTCGGAAGGGTTTAGCCAAAAGAACATCAATTGCACCATTGCCGAAAGTTTCGAGCGGTTTGCGCCGATCCTGAACGCGGCACGCCACGCGGATGTGCCGGTGCGCGGCTATGTGTCTTGTGTGATTGAGTGCCCCTATGACGGGGCCGTGGCGCCAGAGGCGGTGGCCAAGGTCGCGGCGGATTTGTTTGCGGCGGGCTGTTACGAGGTGTCGCTGGGCGACACGCTGGGACACGGCACACCGGACACTGTGGCGCGGATGTTGCTGGCGGTTCTGAAAGAGGTTCCGGCGCACCGGTTGGCGGGGCATTTCCACAATACCAATGGCCAAGCACTGGAAAATATCGATGCGTCACTGGCGCTGGGCTTGCGGGTGTTTGACGCAAGCATCGGTGGGTTGGGCGGCTGTCCGTTTGCCCCCGGGGCCGAGGGCAATGTGGCAACCGAGGCGGTGCAGGAGCATGTCACCGCGCTGGGCTATGACACTGGGCTGTGCAGCGAGACATTGGTGCGGGCGGCGGATATGGCGCATAAGATGCGGGGATGAGCATGATCGAGATCAGCGTTGACAGCCGCGGGGTGGCAACACTGCGCCTGAGTAACCCCGACAAGCACAACATTCTGACGCCCGAGGCGATTGCGGGGCTGACGGAGGCGGCTGCCACGTTGGGGGCGGATGCATCGGTGCGGGTGGTGGTATTGACGGGCACTGGCAAAAGTTTTTGTGCTGGCGGTGATCTGGCGTGGATGCAAAAGGCGATGGCGGCTGATCACGACACGCGCAATGCCGAGGCGCGCAAGCTGGCGACCATGTTGCAAGCGATGAACACCATGCCCAAACCGCTGATCGGGCGCATTCAGGGGCAGGCCTATGGTGGGGGCGTCGGGATGATGTCGGTCTGTGATGTGGCTATCGGGGTGACGGGGGCGCGGTTCGGGTTGACCGAAACCAAATTGGGGGTGATCCCCGCGACCATCGCGCCCTATATCATTGCCCGTATGGGCGAGGCCAAGGCGCGCCGCGTGTTCATGTCATCGCGGATTTTTGATGCCGAAGAAGCGGTGGCGCTGAACCTGTTGGCGCGTGTGGTTGCACCCGAGGATATGGATGCGGCGGTGGAGGTCGAGGTTGCGGCCTATTTGAAATGTGCGCCGGGGGCGGTGGCCGATGCCAAGGCCTTGGCACGCAGATTGGGTCCGGTGATTGATGATGCGGTGATTGAAATGACAGTTCAGTCACTGGTGGATCGCTGGGAAGGCGCGGAAATCCGCGAGGGAATTTCGGCGTTTTTCGAGAAGCGGGATGCGCGCTGGGTGGTTGACGGGTAGGGCGGCCCAGTTAAGCGGAGTTGCTGTGCAACGCTTTATATCTCGCCCCCCCCCCCCATGGGGTCTCGGACTAGGGGCTGTCAGCCCCTCTTGCCTGATGGCAATTCACCCCGAGGATATTTAGGCAAAAGAGATGCGAAAGATTCGGTGTCTTTGGGTGGGGTGCCGGTTTGGCCAAACCTTGATCTAGATCAGTGTCCGATTGCATACAAAACGTGGTTTGGGCGGAAATAACCGACAATCTGGTCATAGGTTCGGTTGACCCGCCCATTGGGCAGGAGTAAACCTCGAATAAGCAACAACATGCGCGTTTTGACGCATACATCTGACGCACTGGGGAGCCACACGTGGAAGACCTGTTAAGAGAATACCTTCCGATCCTTGTTTTTCTGGGTATGGCAACGGCGCTTGGGGCCGTTCTGATCCTTGCTGCTGTCATCCTTGGGCCAACGAATCCTGATCCCGAAAAACTGAGTGCGTATGAGTGTGGCTTTGCCGCTTTTGATGACGCGCGGATGAAGTTTGATGTGCGGTTCTATCTGGTGGCCATCCTGTTCATCATTTTTGATCTGGAGATCGCGTTTCTGTTTCCATGGGCGGTGGCGTTCAAGGATTTAACCACGGTCGGGTTCTGGTCGATGATGGTGTTTTTAGGCGTTTTGACCATCGGCTTTGCCTATGAGTGGAAAAAGGGAGCGCTGGAATGGGAGTGATGACCGGTTCAAACACGGCAGGGGCTGATAAAGAGGTTTCCACCCGCGCGATGAATGACGCGCTGGCCGACAAGGGTTTTCTGCTGACCACCACGGATGATATTATCAACTGGGCCCGCACCGGCAGCTTGCACTGGATGACGTTCGGTCTGGCCTGTTGCGCGGTTGAGATGATGCACACGGCGATGCCGCGTTATGACATCGAGCGGTATGGGTTTGCCCCGCGTGCTAGCCCGCGCCAGTCGGATGTGATGATCGTGGCGGGCACCCTGACCAACAAAATGGCACCGGCGTTGCGCAAGGTTTATGATCAGATGCCGGAACCGCGTTATGTGATCAGCATGGGCAGTTGCGCCAATGGCGGTGGGTACTATCACTATAGTTATTCGGTGGTGCGTGGGTGTGACCGCATTGTGCCGGTTGATATTTACGTGCCGGGCTGTCCACCCACAGCCGAGGCGCTGGTCTACGGAGTGTTGCAATTGCAGCGCCGCATCCGGCGCACGGGCACGATTGTAAGGTAGGGGCGCTAGGTATGTCGGACGCATTGAATGAACTTGGCGCACATATCGAGCTGAAACGGCCCGATGATGTGCTGTCTTATGGCGTGACAAATGGCGAATTGACGCTGCAGGTTGCGCCCACGGGGCTGGCGGGGTTTGTCGAGTTTTTGAAGGCGGATCGCACCTGTCGGTTTTCATCTCTGGTTGATATCACGGCGGTGGATTATCCAGCGCGCACCAAACGGTTCGACGTGGTTTACCATTTTCTGTCGATGTATCAGAACCACCGCATCCGTTTGAAATGTGCGGTGCGTGAAGACGACAGCATGCCGTCGATCACCGATGTGCACGACTCGGCTGGCTGGTTTGAGCGCGAAGTGTTCGACATGTTCGGCATTCTGTTTTCGGGTCACGGCGATCTGCGCCGCATTCTGACGGATTACGGGTTTCGCGGCCATCCACTGCGCAAGGATTTCCCGACCACGGGCTATACCGAAGTGCGCTATGATGAGGCGGAAAAGCGGGTGATTTATGAGCCGGTGTCGCTGGTTCAGGAATATCGGCAGTTTGATTTCATGTCGCCGTGGGAGGGGGCGCAATACATCCTGCCAGGCGACGAGAAATCTGACGAGGCCAAAGGTTAGGATGGGGGATGCAGTTCTGATGTACGGGATAGGAGCAGTCAAAGCCGGCACAAGCTGGTTGTTCTCCTATTTGGAGGGCCACCCCGAGTGTGCCATGCCGCCAATCAAGGAACTAAAGTATTTCTACATTCTGGAAAGCGGCTATTACGGTGGCCAGATCAAGCTGACCCGCAATCTGGTGCAGGAACTG
The DNA here is from genome assembly GCF_056498605.1 of Profundibacter sp. Lineage (NCBI taxonomy): Bacteria > Pseudomonadati > Pseudomonadota > Alphaproteobacteria > Rhodobacterales > Paracoccaceae > Profundibacter > Profundibacter sp. The sequence goes on along the minus strand of NZ_JBSMEZ010000075.1, from coordinate 11,710 downwards.
AAGCAGAAATTAGAGGATGGTAAGGCCAAGGATGTGCAAGCCGTGAAGCAACGGCTGAACAAGGCGCGTCATTGGCTGAAAGTGCTGAATTTGCGCGAGGAAGCGCCCGAGGCCTATGCTGCCTATATGATGGACGGGGCACGTGGGGCCAAATTGACGGCAGATATCACGCCGGAATATTGCATGATGCCGGTGAGCCGTTTGAAGCAGATGGCAGGATTGGTAGCGGAAACGCGGTTTGTCTATATTCTGCGTGATCCGGTGGACCGGTTGTGGTCCAATATCCGGATGAATGCGCGGCGCAAATCCGACAATTCCGAACTGATGCGTGGCTATGCGCTGGCCGAGGTCGACGAGGTGCTGAACGGTAAGCCGAATGAAGCCTATGACCGCTCGGATTATGCGGGCGGGCTGGATGCGCTGGAGCAGGCGGTGCCAGCGAGTGATCGCAAGGTGCTGTTCTATGAGACCCTGTTCAAGGATGACACCATCCGCGATCTATGCGCCTTTCTGGGCCTGTCCAATCACGCGGCACCGTTGAAAAAACGTGTGCACGAGGGCATTCCTGTAAAGCTGGATATCGCGCGGCGGAATGGTCTGCAAAAACTGCTGGCCCCACAATATCATGCCGTCGAGAAACGGTTTCAATCCCTTCCTGCCGCGTGGCGGGAAAACATGGCGAGGGTCTGATTATGGACGGCTCAAAATTTGACGACGGATCAATTGACGCACGCCAAGGCGAGCAGAGTATCCGCAATTTCAACATTAACTTTGGCCCGCAACACCCTGCAGCTCACGGCGTTTTGCGCATGGTGCTGGAGCTGGACGGTGAGATTGTTGAGCGTGCTGATCCGCATATTGGTTTGCTGCATCGCGGCACCGAGAAGCTGATGGAGAGCCGGACCTATCTGCAAAACCTGCCGTATTTTGATCGGCTGGATTATGTCGCGCCGATGAATCAGGAACATGCGTGGTGTCTGGCGATTGAAAAACTGACCGGTGTTGAAATCCCGCGTCGCGCCAGCCTGATCCGCGTGCTGTTTTGCGAAATCGGCCGCATCCTGAACCATCTGTTGAATGTGACCACGCAGGCGATGGATGTGGGCGCACTGACGCCGCCGCTGTGGGGGTTTGAACAACGCGAATTCCTGATGACATTTTACGAGCGTGCCTGTGGTGCCCGTCTGCACGCGGCCTATTTCCGGCCCGGCGGTGTGCATCAGGATCTACCGCCTGAACTGATCGAGGATATTGACGACTGGTGCGTGAATGAATTCCCGCAGTTCATGGAAGACATGGACGGGTTGTTGACCGAAAACCGTGTGTTCAAACAGCGCAACGTTGATATCGGCATTGTGAATGAGCAGGATATTCTGGACTGGGGTTTCTCTGGCGTGATGGTGCGTGGCTCGGGCCTTGCGTGGGATCTGCGCCGTGCGCAGCCCTATGAATGCTACGACGAATTTGAATTCGACATTCCGGTGGGCAAGAATGGCGATTGTTATGATCGCTATTTGTGCCGGATGCAGGAAATGCGCGAGAGCATCAAGATTATCCGCCAAGCCTGTGAAAAACTGCGCAACGAGCCGGGCGATGTACTGGCCCGTGGCAAGCTGACACCGCCAAAACGCGCCGAGATGAAAACCAGCATGGAAGCGCTGATCCATCACTTTAAGCTGTATACCGAAGGGTTCCATGTGCCCGAAGGCGAGATTTACGTCGCGGTCGAGGCGCCAAAGGGCGAGTTTGGCGTATTCCTTGTATCGGATGGATCAAACAAACCTTATCGCGTGAAAATCCGCGCGCCGGGGTTCTTGCATATGCAGGCAATGAATTATGTGGCCACCGGCCACCAACTGGCCGATGTGGCCGCCCTGATGGGCACAATGGATTTGGTTTTTGGAGAGATAGACAGATGATGAAACGTATGACTTTGGCCGCAAGTGTTGCTGCGATGATGGCACTGCCCGCTGTGGCGCAGAATGTTCAAAGTGCGAATGCTAATCTGTATGAGCTGATTGACCTGTCGGATGGGTATTTCAGCATCCGCGAAAATGTGGTGATGATCGAGGGTGAAAGCGAGATCAAGGCCTGTCATTTCGGTCTGACATCTGAATTTTTTGCGGCTTATGGCGCGGGCGATGCCGCCGGCATTGCGGCGACGCAGCCAAATGTCGTTTGTGTGCCTGTTTCGGATATGAATGTTGTCGCCACGGCCTCGGTGATCGATAGCAGCAGTGGGTTGTATGATTTTATAGACACGTCGGAAAGCTATGTTCAGGTCGGGCAGGGCATTGTGATGATTGAGGGCGAAAGCGACATCGAGTTTTGTAACTTTGATCTGAGTGATGCGTATTTTGCAGCCGTTGCAGCAGGGGACGAGGCAGCTATGGCCGATAATCAGCCCTCTGTGACATGTGCGCCTTTTGCGGATGTTAGCAAATGATCAAAACCGGCATCATATCGCTGGGTGTTAAGGGGCTGGCCCTGTGCTGGGTGCTCTTGGCTTCGGGGTGTGGTGAGGTCATTGAACGGGATTTTACCAACCGCGAGATGGATAAGTTTGTTGCTGCAATGATTGCTGTGGATTGTAAGGTTCATTCCAAAAATGCCGCGCTGGTCGAAGATGCGACAGGATTTTCCGAGGAAAAACTGATGGCAATTACAGATTATCTGAAAGAAAAACGGCTGGTTGTTCGTCTTAAAAATGTCGACGGCCTTAAACTGATTAACGAGGGATGCCCGTAATGCTGCGACGTCTGCACCATACGCAACCGGATGATTTTGCCTTTACCGCTGCCAATCAGGCATGGGCCGAGGCACAGGTGACGAAATACCCTGAAGGGCGCCAAGCCAGCGCGATTATTGCGTTGCTGTGGCGGGCGCAAGAACAAGAAGGCTGGCTGACCCGCCCCGCGATGGAACACATCGCCGATATGCTGGGGCTGGCCCACATCCGCGCCTATGAGGTGGCCTCGTTCTACTTTATGTTCCAGCTGAAACCTGTTGGTTCTGTTGCTAATATCCAGATTTGCGGCACCACGTCTTGCATGATTTGCGGGGCCGAGGATTTGATCGGGATATGCCGCGAGAAGATCGCGCCAAACCCGCACGAGCTGTCGGCGGATGGCCGGTTCAGCTGGGAAGAGGTCGAATGTCTGGGCGCGTGCACCAATGCGCCGATGGCGCAGGTCGGCAAGGATTATTACGAGGATCTGACCGGTGCGCGGTTCAACGAAATTCTGGATGAGTTGGCGGCGGGCAAAGTGCCTGTGCCGGGTCCGCAGAACGGACGGTACGCAGCCGAGCCATTGGGCGGGCTGACATCATTGACCGAATACGACAGCGGCAAGACACAGTATAATGCATCCGTTCAGGCGGCGGTTGATCTGGGCGATACCATTAAACGGATTGACGGCACCGAGGTGCCATTGCTGACACCGTGGCTAGGCAAAACGGGCAAGCGGCCTGTTGCTTCGAGCGCAGCAACGAAACCGGCGGCGAAAAAAGTGGCGGCGAAACCGGCGGCCAAGCCAAAGGTCAAAGCGGCCCCAGCCAAGGCGGCCAAACCAGCCCGCAAGCCCGTTGCCAAAGATGGCAAGCCCGAGATGTTGAAGAAGGCGCGAGTAGGCGGCGCGGATGATCTGAAACAGATCAAGGGTGTCGGGCCAAAGATGGAAACTATGCTGAACAAGATGGGGGTTTACCATTTTGATCAGGTGTCGGGCTGGCGGGCCAAAGAAGTGCAATGGGTTGACGACAACCTTGAGGGCTTCAAAGGTCGCGTATCGCGTGATGAATGGGTTAAACAGGCCAAGGTTCTGGCCCGTGGTGGCGCAACCGAATTTTCCAAGAAAGTTAAGAAGGGTGGCGTTTACGAATGACATCCGGACAAAAGGTTTTCACATGTGTGAAAAAACACAGAATGCAGCAACCAGAAGCAGGGGGCCGTTTTGGCCCGCCGAGCCAGCGATTTTGTGTGATTAAGTGTAACAGGGAACGAAACAGGGGATTAACAAGATGAGTAATGAAAACGAAGGCGGACTATTTAGCTGTTCGGTTATGTGCTGGATCATCGGCGCATTATTGGCCTTGGCAACATATCTGATCCTGTCGGGCCGGTTCGAGGTTGGCATGATTTTTGCGCTGATCCTTGCGTTGGGTGTGTTCATTGTCAGCGGTGCCCTGTTGGGACGTCTGTTTTGCCGCGAGGTGGAAACATCGGCCCATGGGCACACAGCGCGTCATGAGCATGATATAGCTGCAACGCCAGCGGCGGTTGCCGAAGTAGACGCTATTGGCAGCAGCGATCTGGCGACTGCCCCTAGTGTGCCCAAAGTTGCGCAGGGAATCTCAAGCACGGCTGCTGCTGCAGGGGCTGCGACGACGGCATCTGCGTCTAAAGCCAAAAGCGCGGTTGCGGGGGCCAAACCGGCTGCCAAGCCAAAGATCAAAGCGGCGGCGAAACCCGCAGCGAAACCCAAAGCAAAATCGGCAAGTGCAGCGTCAACCGGCGCGAAAAAGGCGGCGGTGAAACCCGTCGCCAAACCGAAAGCCAAGGCGGCAGCGAAACCTGCGGCAAAGGCAGCGGCGAAACCTGCAGCCAAGAAACCAGCGACCAAAACGGCAACCAAACCAGCCCGCAAACCCGTTGCCAAAGACGGCAAGCCCGAGATGCTGAAAAAAGCACGCAGCGGCGGGGCGGATGATCTGAAGCAGATCAAAGGTGTTGGGCCAAAAATGGAGACCATGCTGAATACAATGGGCGTTTACCATTTCGATCAGGTGTCTGGCTGGCGTGCGCAAGAAGTCAAATGGGTTGATGAAAACCTTGAAGGTTTCAAGGGCCGCGTAAGCCGCGACGAGTGGGTCAAGCAGGCTAAAATTTTGGCGAAAGGCGGGAAAACCGAGTTTTCCAAGAAGGTCGCCAAGGGCGGCGTTTACGCCAAGAACAAGAAGTAAGAGAGACGTAAGAGAATGACTTTGAGCCCCGATCAGGAAGAAGCACTGGCGCGTAAAGCGCGCATGGTTGCCGTGGTTATTGCGGTGACGATGGTGCTTTGGATGGGGGCTCAATGGTTGGGCGGGCGCATTGGGTTGCAAACCAAATACGCCTTCCTGTTCGATCTGGCCACGCTGGCCGCGTTCATTTGGGCGATGATCAACACCTATCAAATTTGGCGCACGCGCCGCGACAGCAGAGGATAAGGCCCATGCTTAAGGATCAAAACCGGATCTTTACCAATCTATACGGAATGCATGACCGTAGTCTTGCGGGGGCCAAAAAACGTGGCCATTGGGATGGCACAGCTGCCATCATCAAAAAGGGCCGCGACTGGGTTGTCGAGGAGGCGAAATCCTCGGGCCTGCGCGGGCGCGGCGGGGCCGGTTTTCCGACCGGTTTGAAGTGGTCGTTTATGCCAAAAGAAAGCGATGGGCGGCCTGCCTATCTGGTGATCAATGCGGACGAGTCTGAGCCGGGCACCTGTAAGGACCGCGAGATCATGCGCCACGATCCGCACACCCTGATCGAGGGGGCGCTGATTGCGTCTTTTGCGATGGGGGCACATGCGTCCTACATCTACATCCGCGGCGAATTTATCCGCGAACGCGAAGCGCTGCAGACGGCGATTGACGAATGTTATGACGCCGGATTGCTGGGCAAAAACGCTGCCAAATCCGGCTGGGATTTCGACCTTTATCTGGCGCACGGCGCTGGCGCCTACATCTGCGGCGAAGAAACCGCGATGCTGGAGAGCCTTGAGGGTAAAAAAGGCATGCCACGGATGAAGCCGCCGTTTCCGGCTGGTGCGGGTCTGTATGGCTGCCCGACCACGGTGAACAATGTTGAAAGCATCGCGGTGGTCCCGACGATTATGCGGCGCGGTGGTGGCTGGTTTTCAAGCATGGGGCGGCCGAATAATGCGGGCACCAAACTGTTTGGTATTTCTGGCCATGTGGTGAATCCTTGTGTGGTTGAAGAAGAAATGTCGATCCCGTTGCGCGAGTTGCTGGAAAAGCATTGCGGCGGGGTTCGTGGTGGCTGGGACAATCTGAAAGCGGTTATTCCGGGTGGATCATCTGTGCCGCTGTTGCCACGCGATGTGGCCGATGAATGCATCATGGATTTCGACTGGCTGCGCGAGCAACGCTCGGGCCTGGGCACCGCAGCGGTGATCGTGATGGACGAAAGCACCGACGTGATCAAAGCGATCTGGCGGTTGAGCAAGTTTTACAAACACGAGAGTTGCGGACAATGCACCCCGTGCCGCGAGGGCACCGGCTGGATGATGCGGATCATGGACCGTCTGGTGACGGGCGAGGCCGAGATTGAAGAAATCGACATGCTGCTGGACGTGACCAAACAGGTCGAGGGGCACACGATTTGCGCGCTGGGGGATGCGGCGGCGTGGCCCATTCAGGGGCTGGTTCGGCATTTCCGTGGGGAGATTGAGGACCGTATCAAGTATCAGAAAACCGGGCGGGTTTCCGCTGTGGCGGCAGAGTAATGATGCAGTGTTATTGCATATCAAAGGGGTCAATCCCCATCTCCTTTATATCAAAAGGAGACTGCTTATGACTATGAAACGTAAGACATTCATCGTGGCGATGGCCGTATTCGCAATGACTGCGGCAAATGCTTCGGCGCTTACACCGTTGCCGAAAGAAACCCACATCAATCAATCCCTGATGTCAGGCGTGGTGGCGGACAGAATCCGCAAGGCCTGCCCCAGCATTTCAGCGCGGATGCTGGTGGCATGGAGCAAGCTGAACGGGTTGAAATCCTATGCGGTGAGCAAGGGTTACGCCGAGGCCGACGTTCGGGCGTTTATGAAAGATCCGGTTGAGAAGGCCCGCGTTAAGGGCATGGCAGCGGATTACCTGAAATCGCATGGTGCGGTGGTGGGCGATGCTGAAAGCTATTGTACGCTGGGCCGTGAAGAAATCGCCAAGAAAAGCCTTATCGGGCAAATGTTGAGGGCAAGATAGCAAATGACAGACCTGCGCAAGATCATCATCGACGACGTTGAAGTTGAAGTTGAAGGGGCAATGACCCTTATTCAGGCATGCGAGATCGCGGGCGTGGAAATTCCACGGTTCTGCTATCACGAGCGTCTGACCATTGCCGGAAATTGCCGCATGTGTCTGGTCGAAGTTGTCGGGGGGCCGCCCAAACCGGCGGCCTCCTGCGCCATGCAGGTGCGTGATCTGCGCCCTGGCCCTGAGGGGCAGCCGCCGGTTGTTAAAACCAACTCGCCGATGGTCAAGAAGGCCCGCGAGGGTGTGATGGAATTCATGCTGATCAACCATCCGCTGGATTGCCCGATTTGTGATCAGGGCGGCGAGTGTGATTTGCAGGATCAGGCGGTGGCCTATGGGCTGTCCGGATCGCGTTATAACGAGCCAAAACGCGCGGTTGACCATCTGGAGCTTGGCCCGCTGGTCGCCACCGAAATGACGCGGTGCATTTCCTGCACCCGTTGCGTGCGGTTTACCACCGAAATTGCCGGTATCACCGTGATGGGCCAGATCGGCCGTGGCGAAGACGCCGAGATCACCGCCTATCTGGATCAAACGCTCGATAGCAATCTGCAAGGCAACATCATTGATCTGTGCCCTGTCGGGGCGCTGACCTCCAAACCCTATGCGTTCACCGCACGGCCTTGGGAGCTGACCAAGACCGAGACGATTGACGTGATGGACGCGCTTGGCTCCAACATTCGGGTGGACACCAAGGGGCGCGAAGTGATGCGGATACTGCCGCGCAACCATGATGGTGTGAACGAGGAATGGATTTCCGATAAAACGCGGTTCGTCTGGGATGGCTTGCGGTCGCAACGTCTGGATCAGCCGTATGTTCGGGTTGGTGGCAAGTTGAAGCCTGCGACGTGGGGCGAGGCGTTAAGGGCTGCTGCGGCTGCGATGAAGGATGCCAAGGTTGCGGGTCTGGTCGGTGATCTGGTTCCGGTCGAGGCGGCGTTTGCTTTGAAACAGTTGATCGAGGGGCAGGGCGGCAACGTCGAGTGCCGTGTGGATGGGGCGAAACTGCCTGCGGGTAATCGTTCGGCCTATGTTGGCACCGCCACAATCGAGGATATTGATAACGCGCAGATGATCCAGCTGATTGGCTGTAATCCGCGCGACGAGGCGCCGGTTTTGAACGCGCGTATCCGCAAGGCATGGACGCGCGGTGCGAACATCGGGCTGATTGGCGAGCCGGTGGACCTGACCTATGAGTATTTCCACATGGGCGACAGCCGTGCGGACCTGATGAGCACCATGGACAAAAAGTTCAAGGAAGTGCTGGAGGTTCCAAGCGTGGTGATCGTCGGCATGGGGGCCATCAACGAGGCGGACGGCGAAGCGGTTCTGTCCCAAGCGATGAAACTGTCCGAGGCAACCGATAGCAAGCTGATGATCCTGCACACTGCCGCTGGCCGTGTCGGTGCGATGGATGTGGATGCGGTGACCGAGGGTGGCATGAGCGCTACGCTGGACGGGGCCGATGTGGTTTACAATCTGGGCGCGGACGAGCTGGAAATCGCCAAGGGTGCGTTCGTGATTTACCAAGGCAGCCACGGGGATCGTGGGGCGCACCGCGCTGACGTGATCCTGCCCGCCGCGACTTATACCGAGGAAAGCGGCGTGTTTGTGAATACGGAAGGTCGGCCACAAATGACCAAACGTGCCGGATTTGCACCGGGCGAGGCCAAGGAAAACTGGGCCATCCTGCGGGCATTGTCGGCGGAAATGGGCGCGACGTTGCCCTATGACAGTCTGGCTGCGCTTCGCAAGGCCATCGTCGCCGAGGTGCCGCATATGGGCGCGATTGATGTTGTTCCAGAAAATGACTGGAAGCGCATTGCCCTGAAAAAACCGGCCAAGGCGTCGTTCAAAAAAACAATCACCGATTTTTATCTGACCAACCCGATCACACGGGCAAGTGCGTTGATGGCAGAACTATCGGCAGGGGCCAAGGCCCGAAACACGACAAAGGTAGCAGCGGAATAATGATGCAGCTCACGGTTCATAAGGCGATAGCGGCCCTCACCCTTGTGGGTGGGTTGGCGGCGTGCGAGCCGGTGGAACCGGTGGAGCAGGGGCCGTTTGAACCCGTCTATCTGGGGATCAACACGCGGCTGCTGGATGGCGATCTGGTGAATTTCTTTGTCTCCATGCGCGGGGCGCGGGATGATGCGGATGTTGCCGATTATGCGCGTTGCGCAGCGGTGCAATACGCCTTGATACGTGGTTACGGCTTTGCCCGCCATGTGCGCACGCAAATCATTGAAAAGAATGGCGTTTGGAGCGGGGATTCGGTTTATACCATCTCGGCGGCCTTACCGCAGGGTCTGAAAACAATTGATGCCGAGGTCGCCGTGACCGACTGCATCGAAAACGCGATACCGAGGGTGTGAGAACTGATGGCTGAATTTTTAACAACCCCGCTAGGGATTTTTGTTCTGATCTTCGCGCAAGTGCTTGCGATCATTGCCTTTGTGATGATTTCACTGCTGTTTCTTGTGTGGGGCGACCGCAAAATCTGGGCCGCTGTGCAGATGCGCAAAGGGCCCAACGTAGTTGGCGCTTATGGTCTGCTGCAATCGGTGGCGGATGCGCTGAAATATGTGGTCAAAGAGGTGATTATCCCTGCTGGTGCCGACAAACCATTGTTCATCATGGCTCCGATGGTGGCCTTCGTGATGTCGATGCTGACGTGGGCGGTTTTGCCGTTCAATGACGGCTGGGTTCTGGCCGATCTGAACGTTGCGGTGCTGTATGTATTCGCCATTGGCGGGCTTGAGGTTTACGGTGTGATCATCGGCGGCTGGGCGTCAAATTCGAAATATCCGTTCCTTGGCGCGATGCGGTCCGCCGCGCAAATGATTTCTTATGAGGTCAGCATCGGCTTGATCCTGATCGGGATTATCATTTCCACAGGGTCGCTGAACTTTAGCGACATTGTGCGGGCCCAAGACGGCAATTACGGCTTCTTCAGCTGGTACTGGCTGCCGCATTTCCCGATGGTTATCCTGTTCTTTATCAGTGCCTTGGCTGAAACCAACCGCCCACCGTTCGATTTACCCGAAGCAGAATCCGAACTGGTCGCGGGGTTCATGGTGGAATATTCCGCCACGGTTTATCTGCTGTATATGGCCGGCGAATACATCGCGATTTTCATGATGTGCGCCCTGATGTCGGTGCTGTTTTTCGGCGGCTGGCTGTCGCCCGTCCCGTTCTTGCCAGATGGCGTGCTGTGGATGTTCGGCAAGATGGTGTTCTTCTTCTTCATCTTCGCGATGGTCAAGGCGATCACACCGCGCTACCGCTATGACCAGTTGATGCGCATTGGCTGGAAAGTGTTCCTGCCACTGTCACTGGCATGGGTCGTCTTCGTTGCCTTCATGGCGCATTTTGGAGCGTTCGGCGGGGCCTATGCCCGTTGGGCCGTGGGGGGATAAGAACATGGCATTTGATTACGTTCGCGCAACGAAATATTTCCTGCTGTTTGATTACATCAAAGGGTTTCAGCTGGGGTTCAAATACTTCTTTGCCCCCAAACCGACGCTGAATTATCCGCATGAAAAGGGCTACCTGTCGCCCCGTTTCCGTGGCGAGCATGCGCTACGTCGCTACCCGAATGGCGAGGAGCGTTGCATTGCCTGCAAATTGTGCGAGGCGGTCTGTCCGGCGCAGGCGATCACCATTGACGCGGAACCCCGCGATGACGGGTCACGTCGCACCACGCGCTATGACATCGACATGACAAAATGCATCTATTGCGGGTTCTGCCAAGAGGCTTGTCCTGTCGATGCCATCGTCGAGGGGCCGAACTTTGAATACGCCACCGAGACCCGTGAAGAGTTGTTTTACGACAAAGAAAAATTGCTGGATAACGGCGACCGCTGGGAAGCCGAGATTGCCCGCAATCTGGAAATGGACGCGCCTTATCGCTGATCAAAGCGTTACGGTAATAATGAGGGGCAATGACCCCGTGAACGAAGGGACGAAAAAATGGGTGTAGCGGATATCGCATTTTACATCTTCGCCATTAGCGCGGTGATTGGCGCACTGTTTACAGTGGTCGCCAAAAACCCCGTGCATTCGGTGCTGTGGTTAATTTTGGCGTTTCTTTCGACGGCGGGGTTGTTCGTGCTGCTGGGGGCCGAATTTGTCGCCATGCTGCTGGTGATCGTTTACGTCGGGGCGGTGATGGTGCTGTTCATGTTCGTGGTGATGATGATCGACGTGGATTTCGCCGAATTGCGCGGGCAGATGGCCAAATACGTGCCGATTGCGGGCTTGATCGGTATTGTGCTGTTGCTGGAACTGGCGATGGTATTCGGGGTTTGGGAAGTGTCCGAGGGGGCGCAGGCCGCGCGGGCGGCTGTGGCGCCGGATGTGGGGCAGGTGCATAACACGGCGGCCTTGGGCCAGCTGATTTATGATCAATACATCTATCTGTTTCAGGCCGCAGGGTTGATCCTGCTGGTGGCGATGATCGGCGCGATTGTGCTGACGCTGCGCCACCGCACCGGTGTGAAACGCCAGAACGTGATGGCGCAGATGCACCGTGATCCGGCCAAGTCGTTGGAAATGATTGATGTGAAACCGGGGCAGGGGTTATGATGCGAGGCCGCATTGACCATAAGTTTTTTGCAGTAGCGTTGGCGGCCTTGTTGCCGTTTGCAGCGAATGCTTGCGAACC
>NZ_JBSMEZ010000074.1:0-17256 GCF_056498605.1 Profundibacter sp. | reverse complement strand
GGCACGTGAACGTGGATATCGATCTTTTCAAACACCGGAGGTTTCACCCCGATTTGCGGGCTGATCGAGCGCACGAAGGAACTTGCCGCGTCAATGCTTTCCTTCATCACGTCGCCCAATTTGCCGGTGGTTTTCATCCGCCCCTTGCCGGGCAGTTTCAGCGCCTCGATTGACAGCAATTCGCCGCCAACGGATGTCCACGCCAAACCGGTGACCACACCAACATGGTCTTTTTCTTCGGCCAGACCGTAACGGAACCGCTTAACTCCCAAATATTCCTCAAGGTTTTCGGTTGTGATAACGACTTTCTCTTCCTCGCCACGCACGATTTTAGTCACCGCTTTACGGGCCAACTTGGCAATTTCACGCTCCAGATTCCGCACCCCCGCCTCGCGGGTATAGGTGCGGATAATCTCTTTCAGCGCCTTGTCCTTCAACTCGAACTCGCCCTTTTTCAGAGCGTGGTTTTTAACCTGTTTGTCGATTAAATGCTGCTTGGCGATCTCGCTTTTCTCGTCCTCGGTATACCCCGACAGCGGGATAATCTCCATCCGGTCCAGCAACGGGCTGGGCATGTTGTAAGTGTTCGCCGTGGTCAGGAACATCACATCCGACAGATCATATTCGACCTCGAGATAATGATCAGTGAAGGTGCTGTTTTGCTCGGGGTCCAGAACCTCGAGCATGGCAGACGCCGGATCACCGCGAAAATCTTGGCCCATTTTATCAATTTCATCCAGCAAAATCAGTGGATTGGTGGTTTTTGCCTTTTTCAGGGCCTGAATGATTTTGCCAGGCATCGAGCCGATATAGGTCCGGCGATGACCGCGAATTTCGCTTTCGTCGCGCACTCCGCCCAGCGAAATGCGAATAAATTCGCGCCCCGTGGCCCGTGCCACAGATTTGCCCAGACTGGTTTTACCCACGCCAGGAGGGCCAACCAGACACAGGATCGGACCTTTTAATTTGCGCGAGCGCTGGCCTACGGCCAAATATTCAACAATGCGTTCCTTGACCTTTTCCAGACCGTAATGATCATCATCCAGCACCTTTTGCGCCGCGTTCAGATCCTTTTTAACGCGGCTCCGCTTGTTCCACGGAATGCTCAGCATCCAGTCCAGATAATTGCGCACCACAGTGGCCTCGGCGCTCATCGGCGACATGTTTTTCAGCTTTTTGATCTCGGCGTTGGCTTTTTCCAGCGCCTCTTTGCTCAGCTTGGTTTCGGCAATCCGCGCTTCCAGCTCGGCAACCTCGTTCTGGCCCTCTTCGCCATCCCCCAATTCTTTCTGGATCGCCTTCATCTGTTCGTTCAGGTAATATTCGCGCTGGGTGCGCTCCATCTGGCTTTTGACGCGGGTCTTGATCTTTTTCTCGACCTTCATCACCGACATTTCGCCCTGCATCAGACCGTAAATTCTTTCAAGCCGATCCGCCACAACCAGCGTTTCCAGCAGCTCCTGCTTTTGCTCGACTTCAATACCCAGATGGCCCGCGACCAGATCGGACAGCTTGTCACTCTCCACAGCATCGGCCACTGCCGACAGCGCCTCTTCGGGGATGTTCTTTTTAATCTTTGAGTAACGCTCGAATTCGGCACCAACCGAGCGCACCATCGCCTCGACCACATCCGCATCGCCCAGTTTTTCTTCCAAAACCTCGGCACGGGCCTCAAAATAATTGTCGTTCTCCAGATAATCGGTAATTTTCACCCGCATACGCCCCTCGACCAGCACCTTGACGGTGCCATCGGGCAGCTTCAGCAGTTGCAGCACGTTGGCCAGCACACCAACGTTATAAATCCCGTCAGAATCCGGATCATCCTCGGATGGGTCAATCTGGCTCGACAGCAGGATTTGCTTGTCGTCCACCATCACCTCTTCCAGCGCTTTGACGGATTTCTCGCGGCCGACAAACAGTGGCACGATCATATGCGGGAACACCACAATATCGCGTAATGGCAGGACGGGGTAGGATGTGCTCAATTGCTCGGTCATTTTTTATCCTTGTTATGTGGCAGACAACGATGGGCCCCTAAAGGTGTGGCAGCCCGCCTGTCTCCGGTCTTTGGTATAATTAGGTGGGGGTAGTCCCCTTATCTTTCAACCATTAACCTGCCATTCAGCTTTTGGCGCAATGTGCCTCCCTGTTGCGGGCGGGGCAAGTCAACATTTGCCTTGAATCATTAAAAAGCGGCGAAAATAGGGAAATAACTGTGGATAAGGTGCATTTTACGCCGAAGTTTGTGTGAATCGGCCTAAATTGGCTCAATATCCCCTTGGGCCCGCCCCGCGTGGAATTCTGCTTCAAAGCTCGCAAAATTCCCCGCTGCAATAGCGCCGCGCATCCCTGCCATCAATTCTTGATAATAATGCAGGTTATGCCATGTCATCAGCATGGACGAGATAATTTCCTGCGCCTTGAACACATGATGCAGATAGGCACGCGAGTAATTGCGGCACGCCGGACATGTGCAATCCTCGTCCAAGGGCCGCGGATCATCGCGGTGGCGGGCATTTTTGATGTTCAACACGCCGTTGCGGGTAAATATCTGCCCTGTGCGACCGGATCGTGACGGCAGAACGCAGTCGAACATATCAATACCGCGCTTCACCCCGCCGACCAGATCATCCGGCTTGCCGACTCCCATCAGATAGCGGGGCTTGTCAGTAGGCAGCATGTCAGGAGCGTAATCTAGCACCTTAAACATCACCTCCTGCCCCTCGCCCACGGCCAGACCACCAACCGCATAGCCCTCGAACCCGATATCGGTCAGCGCCGCTGCACTTTCCTCGCGCTGGTCCCTGAACACGCTGCCCTGCTGGATGCCAAATAGCGCGTGACCGGGTCGATCACCGAATGCTTCGCGCGAGCGCGCCGCCCATCGCATCGACATTTGCATCGATTTCAATGCCACATCTTCCGCTGCTGGATGCGGAGTGCATTCATCGAAACACATCACAATGTCGCTGCCCAGAAGGCGCTGGATTTCCATGCTGCGTTCCGGCGTGATCTCGTGCTCGCTGCCATCAATATGGGATTTGAACGTGACGCCGTTTTCCGACATTTTACGCAGGTCAGACAGGCTCATCACCTGAAACCCGCCACTGTCGGTCAAAATAGGCCGCTCCCAGTTCATGAACTTGTGCAAACCGCCAAGGTTGGCAATTCGCTCTGCTGTCGGGCGCAGCATCAGATGATAGGTATTGCCCAGCAGGATATCCGCCCCCGTAGCGCGCACATTCTCGGGCAGCATCGCCTTGACTGTCGCCGCCGTTCCAACCGGCATGAACGCAGGCGTGCGAATGTCGCCGCGCGGCGTGTGGATGGTACCGGTGCGGGCCTTGCCGTCGGTTGCGGCCAGATCAAAGGAAAACTGTGTCATGGCGGCGACATAGGCCAAGCTGGGCCCAATTGCAAAGGATCAAACGTCGATCACTATCAAATCTTCGCCCAACACCACCTCACCAGTAAACCCGTCGCGGGCCTCGTCCAGCACCGCCTGCAACATCGCATCGGATTTGGGGGCCAGATGGGTCAGCACCATTTTACCCACCCCCGCCGCCTGTGCGATCTGGCTGGCCTGTTTGGCCGAGGCCAGAACCACGTCCGACAGCACCCGTTTTTCGCTGTCGTCAATCTCGGCCTCGGCCAGATAGCAGCATTGCAACAACAGATCCGCGCCCGCCGCCAACGCCCGCACCCCGTCGCAATCAATGGTGTCGCCGCTGATGGTCAAAACCTTACCGCCTGCTTCGATCCGGTAGCCAAAACACGGCCATTCTTCGTGGCTTAACCCCAACCCATGCCCGTGCTCTACCTGCCCCGCAACCACGGACCATCCATCGCCCTGATACCCGCTACCGGACGCAATATCCGTAACCAGCACCAGATCGCGGATATCGGGCATCGGGCAGCCCAGCACACGTTCCTCCAGCAATCGGAATTCGATATCACGTCGATAAATCGCAAACAGGTGGTCAATGATATCCACCGTGCCGTCCGGCCCGAAAATGTGAACGGGTCTGTCGCGCCCGTTGTTCCACGCCGCCATGACCAGATCGCCCAGATTACCGATATGGTCAAAATGGTGATGGGTGATGAAAATGTAATCAATATCAACGGGATCATGGCCAAGGTTCACCAATTGCGTCACCGCCCCACGCCCCGCATCCACCATGATGTTCACCGCGCCAATCTGCACCAGATTTGCCGTGCACTGGCGCTCAATCGACGGGCGCGGGGTGCCGGTTCCTAGCAGGCTCAGCCTCACGCAATCATCCGGTCAAACTTGGCCGCACATATGAAATCATTCTGCGTCAACCCACCCGCGTCATGGGTGGTGAATTCGATCTCGCAATAGCCCCAGCCAAAGCGGATGTCAGGGTGATGCCCTTCTTGGTCACCCAGAAATGCTGCCAGATTGGCGTGGTATACCGCCTTGGAAAACCCCTTGAATTCCAGCCGCCGCACCAGCGCAGAACCACCCTCGGTCAAAACCCAGCTCTCGTGCAACTGATCCATCATGTCGCTGGCCGCTGTTGCCCCCATCGCCTGAATACCGCCCTCGCAGGGTTCACATTTCTTGTCGCTCAAACCATTCGTCACGCGCTTTTCTCCTCTGGCTTCTTTGGCGGGTAGGTCGGCGCAAACAGCCCCAACGCCCGCGCCGTTGCCACATCCTCCAACAGGTCCCGATCCGCAGCCTTTAGCAAATCATCCAGTTGATCCAGAACAAAATAGACTGGTTGCTGGATATCAATCCGGTAAGGCGTACGCAAAATATCGATCACATCGAATTTTCGCCGTTTTGGGACAGCACTAGCGACACTATAGGGCAGTTCGGTCGGGGATGACGCCAGCCCTGATCCAAGAGCCTTGAGCCTGCTACCTTCGTAACACAGGCCAAATTCGATGGTGAACCAGTAGAGCCGGATCAGCCAGACGTGATCCTTGGCTTCGGCCCGCACTCCGGCCTTGCCTATCTCGTGCGAAAATGTGGCAAAGCGCGGATCAGACAACAGCGGGGTATGGCCGAAAATTTCGTGGAAGATGTCCGGCTCTTTGATATAGTCAAAATCCGCACGACTGCGGATAAACGATGCCGCAGGAAACTGGCGGGCAGCCAACATACCAAAAAAGCGCCCAAACCCGATCACCGCTGGTACCGGCACGACGTCCCATCCGGTTAACGGGCGCAACACCGCCGAAACTTCGCCGCATTGCGGCACACGGGTCTGCGGCAAATCCAGCCGTTTCAGACCATCCAGATAGACCTTGGCGCTGTATTTATGCACATTTGGCAATTGCTGCGCGTATAGATCACGCCAAACCGCATCGTCATCCGCGCTATAGGTGATATGTCCCGTTTCATCCGGCAGCTTCGCGGCATAGGTGCTTGATTTTGGCATTGGTTTTCCCCGACATGGCACAAGACAAGTTTCACAGGTTTTACGAGAATTAACTTGTCTATTCCACTTGATAGATGCCTTTACTGGGCAAACAATTCCATATTTATCCATAACAAAGGTATTTTTAACCATGTCAAACCTTGCCGAACAAGATCAGGCCCTGCTGCACATCCTGCAACATGACGGCAAAACCAACACCCAGTCGCTGGCGGAACAGACTGGCATGTCACCATCCCCTTGCTGGCGTCGCGTGCGCAAACTTGAGGAAACCGGCGTGATTGAACGCTATGTCGCCCTACTGAACCCAAAAAAACTGGGTCTGAATGCGCGGGCTTATGTGCATGTTTCGCTGCTGGATCACACCGAAGACACCATCGAAACATTCGACAGGTTCGTGCAAAACGAGCCACAAATCGTTGAATGTTGCGCCATTACGGGGGCTGATGATTACCTGCTTAAGGTGATCGCGCCCGATCCCGAAGGGTTGGAGCAGTTCATCATGCAGAAAATCCTGCGCCTCGGGGTGGTTCGTTCTTCAACCACGCATTTTGTGCTGCGACAAAAGAAATATAGCACCGCCTTGCCCTTGGCATTATGGCGCGCAGAGTAAGCTGCGGAAAATCATTTCAATGCTGCGGCATTCCGGCTCTGGACGCCCGCGCCATCAATCCTTATATATTCAGTCAAGTAATCGCGCGAGGATGCCATGACTGCCACACCTGAAGCCCCGCTTGAGGGCACACCACTGATCAAACCATCGACCACGGATCATGCGCTGTATGATCCCATCGTCGAGGCTTGCCGCTCGGTCTATGACCCCGAAGTACCGGTGAATATCTATGATCTGGGTCTTATCTATACCATTGATATTTCAGAAGAAGGCGACGTTTCGATCCTGATGTCCCTGACCGCGCCCGGCTGTCCCGTAGCCGGTGAAATGCCCGGCTGGATCGCTGACGCCGTCAGCCCATTGCCCGGTGTCAAAACCGTTGATGTGCAACTGGTGTGGGAACCGCAATGGGGCATGGAAATGATGTCGGACGAAGCGCGCCTAGAGCTGGGTTTCATGTAAAACCGACCTCGGATTGTCGCAATTCCGGTTGCCCGCCTGACCGCAGCCCGCTTATCGTTGGCGAAACGCAATCAACAGGACGCCTGCACCATGCCGATTAAAACCACCTGCATCGGGGCCTTCCCCAAACCCGATTATGTGCCGATCAAGGATTGGTTCAAAGTCGCCCACGCCGACGACAGCTATACCGCTGATGTGGTGCAAAACTGGTCGGATGACCCGAAACACGAACCGGCGTTCGAGCGCGCCACCCGTGAGGCCGTGCAAGTCCAGATCGATTGTGGCATCGACATTCCCACCGATGGCGAACAGCGCCGCGAAAACTATGTGCATTACCAATGCCGCTATTTTGACGGGTTCGACTTTGACAATCTGGAACACCGTGTGTTGCGAAACGGGGCCTATGAATCCGATCTGCCTGCCATCCGTAGCAAAATCAGCGCCGGCCAATCGGTGCTGCCGCGTGACTACAAACAGGCGCAGGGTTTTTCCGACCGCCCCGTCAAACTGACCCTCCCCGGCCCGATGACCATCATCGGCACCGTGGCCGATTGTTTTTACAATGACGACAAACAGCTGGCCTTTGATCTGGCGGATGCCCTGAACAAAGAGGTGTTGGCGCTAACCGATGCCGGTTGCATCCACATCCAGATTGACGAGCCCCTGTTCGCCCGCAAACCCGACGATGCCGCCGCGTTCGGGTATGAGGCGCTGGAGCGTGTGTTCCACGGGGTGCCTGACCACGTTGTGCGCACATCGCATATGTGTTGTGGCTACCCCGAACACATTGATCAGCCGGAATACCCCAAGGCCGACCATAACGTATACCATCAACTGGTCGAAGCGCTGGACGGCAAGATTGATGCGCTGTCAATTGAGGATTGCCATTGTCATAGTGACCTGTCGCTTTTCGAAAAATTCACTAAAACCATCGCCATTGTCGGGTTTGTCGACATCGCAGTGAGTGAAATCGAGCCGATAGACCTAATCGCCGCCCGCATGCGCGAGGTTCTGACCGTGCTTCCGTCCGAACGCCTGATGGCAGCCCCTGATTGCGGTCTTGGCTTTCTAACACTGGAGCAAACCCGCACCAAACTGACCAATATGTGCAAGGCGGCAGCGATGGCTTAACGACCAGACTTGAGATCATATGCCAAACGCACTATATATGTTGGGCAAACAGGAGACATGACATGTTCGGCATCCCCGGCAAACAAGCGGTCAGCATTACACCTGCCGCCGCCACGCAAATTTCCAAGCTGATGACCAAAGATGGCCATCAGGGGCTTCGTATTGGCATAAAAAAGGGGGGCTGTGCGGGGATGGAATACACCATGGATTATGTCGACGACGTCGATCCGATGGACGAAGTGGTTGAGGAATCCGGTGCCCGCGTGATGATCGCACCGATGGCGCAGATGTTCCTGTTTGGCACTGAAATCGACTATGAAACATCGCTGCTGGAAAGCGGTTTCAAGTTTCGCAACCCGAATGTGACCGAAGCGTGCGGCTGCGGGGAATCCATAAAATTCGCGGGAATGTAAGTGTCGACGGATCCTGATTTCCTTGATCATGCCCGTGACTTGTTCGCCGGTCTTGGCCCAATCAGCACAGGCCGTTTGTTTGGCGGCACCTCGCTTTACCTTGACGGCGCAATGTTCGCAGTGATCTTTGGTGACGCCCTTTATATGAAGGCCGATAAACCGCTGGCGGCTGAATATGCCGAGGCCGGTTCAGTGCCGTTTCAATACAACACCAAATCCGGTGTGCGCATCATTCCCGGCCTTGTTTCCCTGCCTGAAAGTGCGCTGGATGACCCCGAAGAGGCGTTGTTCTGGGCGAATAAGTCCATGGTTCCTGCCAAGAAAGCGGCCTCAGCCAAACGCGCCAAGGCGAAGGGATAACTGCAATGAGCGTTACCGAGAGTGACATTGATTATGCCCATGAGCTGTTCGCCCCGCTGGGCCAGATCACCAGCCGTAAAATGATGGGCGGGCTGACGATTTATTGCGACGGCGTCGTGTTTTCCATTCTGGATCAGGATGCCACTCTCTACCTGAAAGCCCGAGGCGAATTTGCCGATGAAATAGCTGCGGCCGGATCACTCCAGTTCGGGGCGGAAACAGGCAAGACGATGTGTTACTGGACCCTGCCCGACGCCGCTATTGATGACACGGATACAGTGCTTGATTGGGCAAAACGCACACTTTTGGCGTTATAATCCACAAGATAACGCTGCCAGTTGCCGCAGTTGGGCCATCATGCTTGCCTTAGCGCCTGATTTCAGGGCATGTCATGATCAACCAACAAAGGGAACACATCATGCGTAAAAAACTTGCCGCCGGAAACTGGAAGATGAACGGAACCCTTGGCTCGATGCTGGAAATCGACGCCTTGGCCGAGAAACACCCCGATCCAAAATGTGATGTGCTGATCTGCCCGCCCGCCACGCTTGTGGCCGCGATGGCCGCCAGCATTGACGGTGGGCCGATCAAAACCGGCGGGCAGGATTGCCACGCTAAAACATCCGGCGCCCACACCGGCGATATTTCCGCTGAAATGTTGGCAGATGCTGGGGCTTCTTATGTGCTGGTCGGCCATTCGGAGCGCCGCCAAGATCATAACGAAAGCGACGAGGACGTGCGCAACAAAGCCAAAGCCGCCATCAACGCTGGTCTGGTTGTCGTGGTTTGTTGCGGTGAATCCGATGCCGAACGCGAAGCCAAGAACACGCTTGAGATTATTTCAGGGCAGCTTGCAGGATCTATCCCTGACAACGTCACCGGCGAAAACCTTGTGGTGGCCTATGAGCCAATCTGGGCCATCGGCACCGGTAAGGTGCCGACGCTGGATCAAATCGGCGAAGTGCATGATTTCATCCGCGCCCGCTTGGAAAAACGCTTTGGCGAAGGCGTAGGGCGCTCGGTTCGTTTGCTTTATGGCGGTTCGGTCAAGCCAAGTAATGCCGACGAGATATTTGCGGTGTCCAATGTTGATGGCGCGCTGGTTGGCGGGGCATCGCTTAAGGCGGAGGATTTTTCTGGCATCATCACTGCATTGGAGGGTAGCATCTGATGTATGCTGTCAACGCCCGTCCATTCAAGCAAGGATAAAACCCTAAAGCCGCTTTATGCACGCTTTGCAGATCGCTGGCACCAAGGGGTTCTGCGTCTGGGTTATATTGCGGCATATGACCTGCTTGTCGCCAACGATATCGACAACCGGATTTCACCCGTTGGCCCTGTGTTTGATGCGGGAACCGGAACTGGCGCCTTTGCGCTGTCTTTCGTGCAGAGGCACCCAGAGGCAAACCAGCTAACACTGTTGGATATGTCGCCGGAAATGCTTGCGCAGGCCGTGGAAAACTTGCGCGCTAAAGGTGTGGAAACAATTCCCCGTGTTGGGGTCTTGGGCACCGACGAAATTGCCCCGAATTCATATGAGACAATCCTGTGTGCCCACGTAATAGAACACACCGATGCCCCCGAAGATCATCTGCGCTGGTTCTGCTCACGCTTAACGAAGGGCGGGACATTGCTGTTATCTGTCAGCAAACCCTATTGGTGCACTGCAATCGTGCGCTGGCGCTGGGGGCATAAGGCTTACCCACCGAACCACGTGTTGAAAATGCTGGAAAACGCCGGATTTGAAGAAATATCCGAGATCAGATTTAAATCCGGCCCGCCCAGCCGCACAAGTTGTGGATACCGCGCAAAGCGCCCTGCCTGATACGTTCCCCTATCCAATTTTCGTTCCCGAAATATCCCCGCCGGAGGCATAGAATCTCTTCAGCATTCGGCTGGGTATAGCCTAATTCGTAATCACTTCCGGCCCCATCACAGCATTCGGCAACACCGTCGAGAGCCACGGAATATAGGTGATCATAATCAGGAACACGAACAATACGGCGAGGAACGGCAGCGCCGCCTTGACCACCCGCATCATCGGCATTCCGGCCACGCCTGATGTCACGAACAGGTTCAGGCCCACCGGCGGGGTGATCATGCCGATCTCCATGTTCACCACCATGATAATGCCCAGATGGATCGGATCGATCCCCAACTGCATGGCAATCGGAAATACTAATGGCGCAACGATCACCAGCAAGCCCGATGGCTCCATGAACTGCCCACCAACCAGCAGGATCAGGTTGACCACAACCAGAAACATCACCCAACCGAAACCAGCCGACAGCATGGCGTTTGCCACCTGCTGCGGGATTTGTTCCTCGGTCAGAACGTGCTTCAGGATTAGCGCCATGGCGATCACAAACATCAATGTGATGGTCAGCTTGCCCGCATCCAGCAAGGTGCGCTGGGTATCACGGTGGAACAACGCTGTTAGCAGCGCATAGGGTTTGCGCATCAGGCTGGATTTGCTCTGCCCGTCGGTTGCTGCCAGCGGCCCCATATCGCGATAAACGAAACTGGCAATCAGGAAGGCATAGATTGAGGCTACTGCAGCCGCTTCGGTCGGAGTGAAAATAGCCGAAGTCAGGCCGGGGATGCCATAAATCCCGACCATGATGATCACGATCAGCATCAGGCCCCAGAACGCATCCGCAAACGCCCGTCCGATTTCACCCCATCCAGCCCACTCTCCAGCTGGCATTTTCTTGACCCGCGCCATCACGTAGATGGCAACCATTAGCATTACGCCAGCAAGAATGCCGGGGATCACGCCAGCCAGAAACATCCGGCCCACGGAAACCTCGACTGCGGCGGCATAAACCACCATCACGATAGAAGGCGGGATCAGGATGCCCAAGGTGCCCGCGTTACAGATCACACCAGCAGCGAAATCCTTGGTATAGCCCGCTTTGGTCATTGCCGCGATCACGATCGAGCCGATGGCCACCACTGTCGCAGGGCTAGACCCTGACAGCGCTGCGAACATCATACAGGCAAACACACCCGCAATTGCCAGACCACCGCGAAAGTGGCCAACGCAGGCGATGGAAAACCGGATGATCCGTTCGGCCACGCCGCCCGTCGACATGAATGATGATGCCAGAATAAAGAACGGAATTGCCAGCAGGGTTGAATGCCCCTCAAAGGCAGCAAACAGGGTTTGCGCGACCGAGGCAAGCGATGCATCCGAAAAGATCAGCAGGAACAACACCGAGCTCATGCCAAGTGAAACTGCGATTGGCACACCGATCATCATCAGACCGATCACCATGGCGAACAGAAGGGCTACGGTCATTGGGTGGTCTCCCCACGCGCTTCGCGCATTTCCTCTAATTCATCCTCGACTTCGTGGCTGGCGATCAGGCGATCCGTCTCGCCCCGCCAAATTGCTACCCCCGCCTGAATGAACCGATACAACAGTAGCGCCATCGAAATCGGCAACACCATATAGGGCACCATGCGCGGCAGCTTTTCATAGGCAGTGCCGTCGTTAAATACACCCGCCATCCAGTTCAGAAATGCGGGGTGGGGAATGTCGTTGGTTTCAAACCAGCCCTGCCCGCGATATGTCTCTTGAAATCCGGTCGGGAACCAGCGCCCTTCGGTGCGGGGCAGATTGGCGAAATTGGCCCAGTAGTCCCACGCGCCTTTTAGCAACAGGAACGTAAAGGCGATACAGACCGCCACCGCCACCAGCGCAAAAAACTTGCGGATGTGATCGGGCAGAATGTTGATCACGGCGTCCACCCCCAGATGAGTGCCCTTTTTAACCGCATAGGGCGCGCCCAGCAGAACCAGCCAGCCGAACATAAATACGGTCAGTTCCAGCGCCCACAGAATATTGGAGTTAAAGACGTAACGCGCAATCACATTGGCAAATGTCAGCAGCGTCATGGCGCCCAGAAGACCCGCGATCAGCGTCTCTTCTATGCGGTCGACAAAACTTGTCTTTGGATGCGTCTGCATCACGTCCCCTCCCCTAAAATGTCGTGTTGCGCGCGGCCCTCTTGGCGGGGCCGCGCGCTTTTTTTTGTGACGATCGACTTACATCGAGTCGTTGATCGCTTGGGCTGCGTCGATGTTTTCTTGGCCAACATCGCCAACAAACTTGTCCCAGACAGGCATCATCACATCAACCCATGCTTGGCGTTGGTCCGCATCCAGAGTGCGGATGGTGCCACCCGCCGCAATGATCGACGCTTTGGCAGCCTCGTTCACAGCAAAGGCTTCGGCGTTACGTGTTTTTGTCACCTCGCCAAGGATGGTCAGAAATTGGTCACGCACGTCAGGCTCAAGGCTGGCCAGCCAGTCAACATTGGTCACCACCAAATAGTCGATGATGCCGTGGTTGGTTTCGGTCACGCCATCCTGAACTTCAAAGAACTTTTTACCAAAGATGTTGGACCAGGTGTTTTCCTGACCATCAACAACGCCCTGTTGCAGCGCACCGTACACTTCGGAGAACGCCATTTTCTGCGGGCTACCGCCGATGGCTTCCATTTGGGCAACCAGTACGTCGCTGGATTGCACGCGGAATTTCAAACCGTTTGCGTCTGTTGGTTTGATCAACGGTTTGTTGGCAGACAGTTGTTTCAGGCCATTGTGCCAGAATGCCAGTCCTTGAAGGCCACGGTTCTGCATGGAATCAAGCAGGGCTTGGCCCGCGTCACCCGTTTGGAATGCATCAACCGCATCCATGCTCGCAAACATGAACGGCAGATCGAACAGGCGGAACTTTTTGGTGAACTTTTCAAATTTCGACAATGATGGTGCGGCCAGCTGAACGTCGCCCTGAAGCATGGCTTCCAGAACTTTGTTATCATCATAAAGGGTCGAGTTTGGGTAGACTTCCATACAGGCCTTGCCGTTCATTTCGGCATTTACACGTTCGGCCAGCAGCGTCGCAGCGATCCCTTTTGGGTGCTTGTCAGTGTTGGTTACGTGGGCAAACTTGATTACAACTTCGCCTTCTTCGCAGGACGCGCTCGCGGCTTGTGCGGTAAAGGACAGGGCCACAGCAACGGTGGCAGCAGTCAGGAATTTCATAAGGGTCTCCTCCCGGGTTTTGAGACATTGCATAGATGTGCACCCGAAATCGGGCACCCACATGGATCAGACCCCAGCAGGGCCCACCGCTCAAGAAAAACTTCACAGAGGCGTTACAAAGGGGAATTGCCTTACTTAACCAATGGTTAACGGGTTTGCTGATCATTGGCATGTGTCAGAGTGGCGGATTATCACACAGCACAAACGATGCACTGTGCGGTTTTCCGCACATCTTTAGCGAAATCCGTCGGGGCGAATCCCGTATTTGCTCAGCTTGTCATAAAAGGTTTTTCGCGGCAGTTTCAGCCCGCGCGCCGCCTCGCTTGCGTTGCCGTTATGGCGCTGCAACGCCTCGGCCAGCAACGAGCGTTCAACCTGCGCCAATTGATCATTCAACCCCAGTTCGGCCTCTTCCTCGCCCTCGCCCAGCCCCATTGCAAACCGCATCGCCGCATTCATCAAGGCCCGCGCATTGCCAGGCCAGTCTTGGGCCATCAGCCGCGATATCGTTGCGGCTGTGATATCGGGCGTAGGCAGGGCTGCCTGCTCGCAAGCAATGGCGACATAATGGCGAAACAGCACCGGAATGTCCTCTGGCCTTTCGCGCAAACTGGGGATGCGCACGCCTGTCACTGCCAGTTTGTAATACAGATCGTGGTTGAACCGCCCCGCCGCAACCTCCTCGGGTAAATCACGGTAACTGCCGGCCAGCACTCGCACACCACAGCTTTTCTCAAGGCATTCGAGCAGCGCAAACTGTGCCGATGGGATAAGCGCCGCCACTTCGTCCAGAAACAGACTGCCACCATCGGCCCCTGCCAATGCCTCGGCCAAGCTATCAGGCACTAGCGATGCTGCCGCCGTTTTCACAAACGGCCCGTCCGAGACCGCCGACAATAGATGGATCACCTCGGCGATCTTGGATGTGCCTGTGCCCGGTGCACCGCTGATCAATACTTCGGCCCCCGTGCCGGCCACCGCCCGCACATTCATCCGCAGTTCTTCGGATAATACCGATGTGCCAAACAGCATCCGCGCCGCAGCATCCCCCGTTTCCAACTGACGCTTTAATTGGCGGTTTTCCAGCACCAGCGCACGGGTTTTCTGCGCCCGCTCCACAACCGCCAGTAAATCCTTTGGCGCACAGGGCTTTTCCAGAAAATCAAACGCCCCGGCGCTGATCCCCTTGACCGCCATCGGGATGTCCCCCTCGCCCGTTAGCAGGATCACCGGCAGGTCCGCGTCCACGCTGCGCACATATTCCAGCAGGGCAAAACCGTCTTTGCCCGGCATCCGGATATCGCTGACGACCACGCCGTCAAAATCGACACTAATATGATCTTTGGCCTCGATATAGCTGCCGGCAAGGATCGGCGACATATCGGCCAGCTCCAGCGTTTGACCCAGCGCCTCGCGCACGGATGCATCGTCATCCACCAATAGAACTCGTATGTTCATGCCGCTTTCTCCATCACTGAACGCGCCAGTTCGACCGTAAACACTGCCCCACCATCCGCATGGTTACGCCCGCGAATATCTCCGCCAAAGCTTTGCACCAGACCATAAGATATCGACAGGCCCAGCCCCATGCCTTCGGATTTACCAATCGCCTTGGTAGTGTAATAGGGATCGAAAATCTTCTCTGGTGCCTCAATCCCCGGCCCCGTATCGCGCACCCGCAGACGGGCCTTGTGATCGCCAGTTTCCACTGCGATCTCGATCCGGCGTTCCGCACTGCCTTCCATCGCATCAATCGCGTTTGAAATCAGGTTGACCAGCACCTGTTGCAAGCGCACCTCGCCACCGCGCACAAACACGGGGGCCACCGGCGGCACCCAGTCAATCGCAACCTTATCCTGCATAAAACGCGCCTCAGACATCTCCAGCACCGCGTCCACCACGGCCACGATGTCCACATCCGAAATCGGCTCGCTCTCTTGTTTGGCGAATGCACGGAAATTGCTGATGATCCGCCCCATGCGTCGCGCCAGCTCGGAAATCCGCGACAGGTTCTGCCCCGCCACATCCACCTTGCCACGCTCAAGATAGGTTTCGGCATTTTCCGCAAATGACCGGATCGCCATTAACGGCTGGTTCAATTCATGGCTGATCCCCGCCGACATCTGCCCCAGTGCCGACAGCTTGCCCGCCTGCACCAGATCGGCCTGCGCCTGCTTTAATTCATGGGTGCGTTCCTCGACGCGAGTTTCCAGTTCGGCCTTGGCGCTGGCCTCGATTTGCAGGCGCGCAGCCAAGGCCCGCCTGCGTTCCGTCACCCAGAACAGGATCGCGCCAAACGCCAGCAACACCGCCGCTGCCGCCGCCGCCTGAAGCCACGCCAACCGCTGCGCGGTGGCTGTGTTCAACAACACTTCGCCGGTCATGCCAATGATTGGCAGGGGCTGGGTTAAATGCAAGGCGCGGCGCGGGATATAGGGGCCCGAATTGATTGACCAAATTTCATAGCCATTGAACATCTGCACCGTGTCAGGCGCGAACCCGCCTGACTGCCCTGCCCATTTGCGGCTACGCAGCACCAGTTCGGACCGATTGGCGACAAAGATCACCCCGTCCCTATCGGTGAAAAAAACCGCCTGTGGATCACCGCGCCAATCGGATTCTTCGACCGCCTCCATATCAACGGCCACGATTACTGCGCCTAGCGCGGCCTCACCTTCAAGGATTGGGGCGGCAAAGAAAAATGCCCGTTGGTTTGTTCCCTCGATCCTCGCGTGTGTGGTGCCCAACGCCCCGCGCATCGCGCGTTCAAAGTGTGGTTGGCCTACCAGCGGCACCCCGATACGCGGCATAGAGGACGCAAGTACCCGCCCGCCACTTGACGCAAGCAGGATTTCAACTGCGCCAGTTTTGTCAGCCGTGGCCAGCAATAATTCGGCGGCTTTCACAGCATCACCCTGCCCCTTGGCCAGTGCCACCAGTTCAGGATGATCCGCCATCAACACCGCCACCTGCCGGAACCGTTGCAATTGGCCAACCAGACGGTCCGAGGCCAGCGATAAATCGGCCTGCCCGCGCGCCGCAAGTTGGGTTAACGCGGCCGAGTAGGCAAACCACCCCGCCCCGCCCGCAACACCTGCGACCAAGGCCAGAAATAGAACCAGCGCAATCACGCGACCTGTGGAAAAACCTGTCATAAGGCGCGATTGTAAAAACCTGCGCTTGCAATGACCATCCCCTTTGGTGAAAATCACCGGATGCAGCATATCAGCCAATCCCCGACCGACCCCGCATTCGTGCAAACCCCCTTTCCGTTCTACGACCGCGTCCGCGTGTTGGGTGATCTGGTTCACTGGGACGACTACGATATGGTCTGCGCTGGCGGCTATGACGCGGTGAACGCGATTTTGCGAGACCGGCGTCTGGGGCGGGAAATGCCCGCTGATTTACGAGCGCCCATCCCCGCACGTCTCGCCCCGTTCTATGACATCGAGGCCCATTCGATGCTGGAGTTGGACCCACCCCGTCACACCCGCCTGCGATCCCTCGTGTTGCGGGCGTTCACCTCGCGCCGGATCAAGGAACTTGCGCCCGAGATTGATGCGCTATGTCATCAGTTGATAGATGCCTTTCCGGCAGGCGGGGTCGATCTACTGCCTGCTTACGCGCAGAAAATCCCTGTCATCATCATCGCCCGCTTGCTGGGGGTGCCCGAAAGCATGGCCAATCAACTGCTGGTCTGGTCAAACGCGATGGTCGGTATGTATCAGGCGGGGCGCACCATTGCTGATGAAGACGCCGCCGCCCACGCCAGCACTGAATTTGCCGATTTCATGAGTGGGTACGTTGAAACGCGCCG
>NZ_JBSMEZ010000073.1:0-25626 GCF_056498605.1 Profundibacter sp. | reverse complement strand
ACCTTGGGTGTCGGTTTTGATGCCGTTCTCTAACGTGATGCCCATAGCTTCGGCCAAGTTGGTGGCCGGTTTAATCCCGACGCCGGTGATGACAAAATCAACGGGGATGGTTTGCCCGTTGGTCAGGGCTGCCGATGTCACGCGACTGTCGCCCGACAGGTGATCCAGCCCGACACCCTCAAGGATATTCACGCCGTGACCCTTGTGCAGGGCGCGGAAATAATCCGAGGTTTCCGGCGCGGCGACCCGTTGCAGGATGCGGTCGGCCATTTCCACCAAGGTGACGTTCAGGCCCAATTTGGCGGCAACAGCTGCGGCCTCTAGCCCGATGTAGCCGCCACCAACGATCAGCACGTTTTTGCCAGCGATGAATTCAGGCTCCATCGCATCGATATCGGCCAATGTGCGAACCACATGCACACCTTGCAAGGTCCCACCGATGGCAGCGGGCAGGTGGTGTGGAGTGGAGCCGGTGGTGAGGGCGAGGTCATCATAGGCGAGGATCTCACCGTCAATAGTAACGGTTTTTGCCGCCGGATCAATAGCGGTGACAGAGCTGCCAAGGCGCAGGGCGATGTTCTGGTTTTCGTAGAATTCCCCGGGCCGCAGAAATAGCCGCTCGCGGCTCATGTCACCCAATAAGTAGCCCTTGGACAGCGGCGGGCGTTGGTAGGGTAGCACAGGTTCTTCACCAATCAGGGTGATGTCGCCATCATAGCCGAGGCTGCGCAATTTTGCGGTGAGCGAGGCGCCAGCCTGACCGGCGCCAATAACGATGATGTGGGGCATTGTGAAGGGTCCGATTTGCCAAGGATTTGCGGGAAAGGTAGCGCGGGGGGCGGGGGAAATGCAATTGCTGTATTCAAGTTGGGTCAGGGTTATCCCCGCTTGAATGGCCCATAGGATGTCATCACCTCGATGTCTTCATCCACTGCGTCTCTTTCATGCTCCAGAAATTGGGCAACGGCGGCGCGAAAACCATCGTCTGCGATCCAGTGCAGCGAATGGGTGGTGACGGGCATGTAGCCGCGGGCGAGTTTGTGGCCGCCTTGGGCACCCGCCTCGACCCGCGCCAGACCGTGTTCGATGGCATAGTCGATGGCGCGGTAATAGCAGAGTTCAAAATGTAGCGCGGGGTGGTCTTCGGCACACCCCCAGTAGCGACCGAACAGGGTATCGGCACCAATGAAATTCAGCGCACCGGCAACCCATTGGCCGTCCCGCATGGCCATGACCAGCAACATATCATCGCGCAGGGTTTCATGCGCGATGTCGAAAAACGCACGGGTCAGATACGGTGTGCCCCATTTGCGTGCACCTGTGTCCTGATAAAAATGCCAGAATGCGGCGAGGTGGTCTGGGGTGATATCATCGCCCGTCAACGTATGAATGGTGCCACCGAAATCCTGCGCCTGCTTGCGCTCGCGGCGGATGTTTTTACGTTTGCGCGAGGACAGCGAAGTCAGGAAATCATCGAAGGTTTTATAGCCATCGTTCACCCAGTGAAATTGCTGGCCAAGGCGATGCATCAGACCCATTTCCTTGCCCGCTTCGGCTTCGATTTCAGTGCAAAAGGTGATGTGCATTGATGACAGTTGGTTCTCAGCTGCCAGTTGCACCGCGCCCTGCACCAGCGCGGATTGCCCCGTAGTTTCAAACCCTGCACGGGTCAGGAAACGCCGACCTGTAGCGGGGGTGAAGGGCACGGTCAGTTGCAGTTTTGGATAATATCGCCCGCCGGCCCGCATATAGGCATCGGCCCAGCTGTGGTCGAACACATATTCGCCTTGCGAATGGGATTTGGCATAGGCAGGGGCAGCCGCGATCAACTGGTTGTCCAGATTGGCGGTTATGTGGCGAGGGGTCCAGCCTGTGCCGGTGCCGACAGACCCGCTGACCTCGAGCGCGGACAGGAACCGGTGGGTGGTAAACGGATCAATCGGGCGGCCATCCTCGGGGCAGGCGCAGGCATCCCAATCACCGGCAGGGATGTCGGCAAGGCTGGTCAGAACACGGATTTCGATTTGTTCGGGCATGGGACAAGTGTGGCGTATCGGTGGGCGGGGTCAAGGGGCTGGATTTTGCTTTGCCGTTTTGCGATGAAAGGGGCAGGAGGAAGCATATGAAAATCACTTTGTTATGCGAGAATGAAGTCTGTTCAATGTACTGATTGGCCGAATGGGGTTTTCGGCGTTTATTGAATATGGGGATCAAAAATCCTGTTTGATACGGGGCTGTCCGCATGTGGGGATTCGCAATAATTTCGAGCGTGCCAAAGAGGTGACGGGCCAGCCGTTATATGCGGTGATTGGCGGCTTTCATTTATTGGCCGAGGACAACCCGCCGATTGACGAAACCATCGCCTATTTCAAGGGCGAGGCACCAGAAGTACTGCTGCCGATGCACTGTGTTGATTTCCCAGCACTGGTGGCGTTTCACAATGCGTTCGGGTCAAAGAAATATGCAGCAGGCGATGTGATTACGCTATAGTTTACGATGTTGGGAGTACTGAGGGATACCCTTCAAACGTCACGTTATCCGCCACTTTTCGAGCCTCGACCTCGGCCTCGGCACTGCGGATGGTCCAGCAGATCACATTCGCCCCTTTGTTGTGCAATTCGGCAATGCGGGGGTTCTCCAGATCGTCATGGCGATGGCTGATAAAACTGGCGCGGGCGCGGTCATAATCGGGGATACTGCGCAGACGTTCGCGGGTTTTCTTGTTCAGCAACTGCCAGTGCTCGGCTGGGAAATGGCAGGTGACAATGCCGCGTGGTGTGGTCGGGGCAAGCTCGGATAGGGCAATGATGGAGTGGGGATTGAAGCTCATCACCGCCGCGGGGCCATCGTAATATTTCAAGGCATCGGCGACAGATTGTTCCAGTGGGCCGATGTCAGTTCCCATCGCACCATCCTGATCTTTGGTTTCAATCAGCACAGGGGCGTGGCCATCAATCAGGCTCAGGATTTCGGGTAGGGTCGGGATGGTTTCATCACAGCCAAGCAGGCGGGTTTTGGTTAGATCATCCCGCTGTAGCATGCGGATCGGGCCGGATTTGCCCGTCAGGCGGGTCATGTCGTAGTCGTGGAATACCATTGCGTGGCCGTCAGCAGACAACTGCACATCCAGCTCGATCCCGTAACCGGCATCAATCGCGGCCCCAAAGGCCGCACGCGTATTTTCAATAATACCCGACCCCGCATCATGATAGCCACGGTGCGCGATCGGATGCTTTAGCAAGCCATCGGGAAGGGGTATCATTTGATCTGGAAAATGCCTTCGATTTCAACGGCGACACCCAATGGCAGGGCGGCGGCGCTGACCGCGGCGCGGGCATGACGGCCTGCATCGCCAAACAGTTCCACCAGAAAATCCGAAGCACCGTTGATGACTTTGGGCTGGTCGGTGAAATCGGGGGTGGAGTTGACGAAACCACCCAGTTTAACCACGCGAACCAGCCGGGACAGATCACCATCACAGGCCGCTTTCAACTGGGCAACAAGGCCAAGGGCACAGGTCTTCGCAGCAACGGCACCAGTGGCGACATCCATGTTTTCACCCAGTTTGCCAGTAATCAGACCGTCGGGACCATTCGAGATTTGACCAGAGACAAACACCAGATCGCCGGAAATGACGAAGGGTACATAATTGGCGGCGGGGGCGGGGGCGTCGGGCAGGGTGACGCCGAGTTCAGTTAGGCGGGCTTCATATGCATTACTCATCTGGTCTGTCTCCGTTGGTTGGGTGTTTTTCCGGACGCTAACCGCGATTGGCGCATAGGAAAACCACCAAATTCAGTTTTCCCGAAATGCTCTGGCGAAATAATCGGCCAACGGTTTGACCAGATAGGCCAGCGGCGTGCGGTCATTGGTGCGAATAAATGCTTGCACCGGCATGCCTGGGATCAGGGTGGCATCTGCGGGCAGCTTATTAATTTCACCGTTAAGCAATGCGATTTCCGAGCGATAAAAGCTGGCTTGGGTCCGTTCGTCAGTAAATGCATCGGCTGATATTTTCATCACCCGCCCCTTTAGTTCTGGGGTGGTGCGGGCATCAAATGCCGAGAACCGCAAGGTAACTTCCTGACCAATAAAAATTTGGTCAATGTTGGTTGGTTGAACCTTGGCTGCAATCACCAATGGGCGATCCTGTGGCACCAGATACAGCACTGGATCGGCGGGTCTGATCACCGAACGGGGCGCGAAAAACTGCATTCCGTAGATGATGCCGGACAGGGGCGCACGAATGTCGAGGCGCGACAATTTTTCGGTCAGGGCGCGGCGTTGTTCCTGTAGCTCCAGTTCGCGGAATTGGAGATCACGCAGGCGGGTGATCGCCTCTTCGCGCCGTTTGGTTCCGAATTTCAGAACCTCGATTTCGATCTCGGTAATCTTGCCCTCGGCCTGAGCCTTGCTTGCAGCCAGTTCCCCCATAGAGCCACGAAGCCGTGCCTGCTCGCGCTGTAGGCTCAGCACGCGCGACACCTGCGCAAGACCACGATCCAGCAAGGTTTGCTGATTAACCAGTTCCTGTGTGATCAGGTCAAGCTGTGAATCCAGCGCGGCTTGTTGGGCGGTTATACCGGTGATTTGATCAGCAATCTGGCCGCGGCGTTTTTGCATTTGCGACACTTCCTGATCCAGCGATTCCAGCCGCGCCCTGAACAGGCGTTGCTGGCCCTGCATCAGGTTGGTCGCGATCGGCAAATTCGTGGCAGATGCAACAAGCTCGGCGTCAAACGTGATATCGTCCGTTCCGTCACGTTCGGCCTCTAACCGGCCACGCCTTGCCATCATTTCAAATAATTGCCCTTCGACCACCACAAGTTCCGATGCAAGGGTCGTCGCATCAAGGCGCAGTAATATGTCGCCCGCATTGACAAGATCGCCTTCCTGCACGCGGATTTCCGAAATTACGCCACCGTCAGGGTGTTGCACAACCTGCCGGTTCTGGTCGACCTCGATCTGGCCACTGGCGATCACTGCACCTGATATATTTGCCATCACCGACCACGTACCAAAGCCGCCGATCAAAACCAGAATGGCCAGAAACCCAAGGGTCAACGGGGCGCGGGCGGACCAGCCCTTTGCTGCATCAGTGTTCATGTGACGCCCCCTTTTGTTGCACTTTGGCGGATTTGTTCGTGGTTTTTGACCATCTCGCGCATCACGTCATCCTTTGGGCCGAATGCCTTGATCGCGCCCCCCTCGAGCACAATCAGCAGGTCACATTCCTGAATGGCGGCGGGGCGATGGGCCATGATCATCACGGCTCCGCCATCGGCCTTCATCTGGCGGATCGCGCCGTTCAGGGCGTTTGATCCCTCATTATCCAGATTTGAATTTGGCTCGTCCAGCACCAGAATAACAGGGTCGCCATACATCGCACGTGCAAGGCCGATGCGCTGTAGTTGCCCACCGGACAACCGCCCGCCATTGGTGGAAACGCGGGTGTCATAGCCGTCGGGGAATTCCAGTATCATATCATGTGCGGCAGCCTTTTTGGCGGCTTTGATGACAGCATCATCATCAGGGTGCATCGACAGGCGGGCGATGTTTTCGGCGA
Source organism: Profundibacter sp. (assembly GCF_056498605.1). Lineage (NCBI taxonomy): Bacteria > Pseudomonadati > Pseudomonadota > Alphaproteobacteria > Rhodobacterales > Paracoccaceae > Profundibacter > Profundibacter sp. Next base: position 20,060 of record NZ_JBSMEZ010000073.1, on the reverse strand, counting down.
TGGTGCCATCAAACAATTGCACCCGTTGCGGCAGATATCCAATGTGCTGGCCCAGAATGTCGGGGTCATATTGATCCAGCGTTGCCCCATCCAGCCGGATTTTGCCACCTGCCACCCGCCATACGCCGGTGATCGCCCGTGCAAGGGTGGATTTGCCCGCACCGGAGGAGCCAATAACGCCAAGCGCCTGACCGGGTTTCAGGGTAAAACTGACCATACGAAGCGAGGCTTGTGCTTGCCCCGGCGGAACAACTGTCACCTGTTCGGCGACCAACAGTGCTTTTGGTCGGGGCAGGGTTGTGCGTACGGCTTCAACAGGCACTTCGGAAAGCAAAGTGGAAAGGTTGCTCCATCCCTTGCTGGCGGCTTGCACCAATGCCCATTGGCCGATGGATTGCTCGATCGGGGCCAATGCGCGGCCCAACAGGATGGACCCTGCGATCATCGCACCTGCGGTCAGTTCGTTTTGCAGCACCAGATAGGCGCCCAGACCCAGCATTGCCGATTGCAGGAACATGCGGAATGTTTTGGTCAGGATGGAAAACCCACTGGTGCTGTCCGAGGCACGAATGCTGGCGGCAAGTGCAGTTTCACGGGCCGCATTCCAGCGGTCAAATACAGCGCCCTGCATCCCCAGACTTTGCACCAGTTCGGATTCGCCGCGTAGTTGTTCGGCCATTTGGCCAGCGTGGTGGGTGGATATATTGGCGTCCAGCACTGGCGTGCGGGTGACCCATTGGTTCAACAGGGTGATCAGGATCAGAAATCCGCCACCCGATATGGCAAGGATGCCCAGCCACGGGTGGAACAGAAATATTCCGCCCAGAAAGACCGGCGTCCAGGGAATATCGAAAACCGCAGTCAGCACGGGTGATGTCAGCATACGCTGCACCGCTTCCAGATCACGCAGCCCGCTGTTGGTTTCGGGTGTGCCACGGCCCCGCGCATTGGCCCGCAACACGGCTGAAAACACGCGCCGGTCCAGACTGGACTGGAACCGCGCCCCGATGCGGGCCAGAATGCGCCCTCGGGCATAATCCAGCAGCCCCATCATCGCAAACAGGAACGTGACCAGCACCGAAAGCGCCAGCAACGTTTCAACCGATCCGCTGCCCAGCACGCGGTCATAAACCTGCAACATATACAGGGGGCCGGTGAGCATCAGCAGATTAACGAATGCGCTGAAAATACCAACGGCCCAAAACAGCCCCCTGCTTTTGCGCCGCGCCGCCTTTAGTTCTGCTAGCCCGTTCCTGCGATCTGGTTGCCGCATATTGCCTCTTTCAACTGCCGATGCCGTGGTGCATCCTTAGGGGATGATATGACACAAGAATGACTTGTAACCAATCTGTCACAGATTTAACCTTGCCCCGAGTTACCTATGGGCATTGTCGCATCAAAGACTATGTAGTGTGAAACTACGAACAAGCAGTAGAGATTACCATTGTTAGTTTTGAATAAAATACGAATGCGTTTATCTAAGGTGGTTCTTACCAGCCTTGTCCTAGCCCTGATGGCGGGGTGCACAGCCCCTGTGGCCAAGGGTATTACCGACCCATACGAGGTGCGAAACCGCCAAACCCACGAGGCAAATCGCGATCTGGATCGTGCGCTGGTTAAACCTGCGTCGGGTGCATATGGCAACGTGATTCCCAAACCTGTGCGTCAGGGAATTGGCAATTTTGCCTCGAATTTGAATTTACCAGGCATTGTTGTGAATAACCTGTTGCAGCTTGACCTAGACAGCGCTGTCAAAAACTCCAGTCGGTTTTTGTTCAACACCACAATCGGGCTGGGCGGTATTCTGGACCCCTCGACCGCGATGGGCCTGTATGAGGAGAGCAGCGATTTTGGCGAAACCCTACATGTCTGGGGTGTAGGCGAGGGCAATTATGTTGAACTGCCCTTTGTCGGACCGTCAACCGAACGGGATATGGTCGGGATGGTGGTTGACGTGTTTACCAACCCGTTGACATTTGGTGCCCCTACGCCCGAAAAATATATGGGGCCGGTTGCTAAAGGCTTATCAAAACTTGGTGATCGCTACCAGTATTCTGACACTGTCGACTCTATATTATATGATAGTGCCGACAGCTATGCGCAGGCCCGCCTGTTGTATCTGCAACACCGCAGGTTTCAATTGGGACAGGAAGTAATTGAAGAAGACCAAGGAGACGATGGCTATGACGATTTTTACGCAGAATGATCTGACGCGCCGCAAAATCATGCTGGGCGGCGCTACTGCTATTGCTCTGGGGCCTTTGGCATCTCCTGCCTTAGCGCTCACCAACGGGCAGGCCTCTGCCCACGTGGAAAAACTGGTGGCGGCGATTAACAAAGTGATAGCTTCGGGGAAATCCGAAGGCAGCATGATCAAGGAATTCGAGAAGATTTTTGTTAAATATTCAGATGTTGGATATTTGGCGAGCTACGCTCTGGGGGTTGAGGCGCGTCAGGCAAGTGCAGCGCAAAAACGTAATTTCGCCAAGAATTTCCAAGGTTACATTGCCCGTAAATACGGCAAACGGTTCCGCGTATTCATTGGTGGCCAGTTAATTGTTCAATCAACTAAAACGGTCAAAAGCCACGTTGAAGTGAAAACGCAGGCCCGTTTGAAAGGTCAAGCACCTTTTGAGGTGATGTTCTTTGTTTCGGACAAGCGCGGTAAGCCATTGTTTTACAACATGTATATCGAAGGTATCAACATGTTGCTGACAGAACGCACCGAGATTGGCGCGATGCTGGACAAGCGTAAGGGCAATATGGATCAGATGATCAAGGATCTGAAATCCGCAGGGTAACTTATCCGCCCTGTTGCAACTCGGCAGATAGGGATAACGGCGGCGTTTTGCCCGATAGGCGGGCGCGGTAAACCGGCAACGATTCCGCAACACGCATTACATAATTACGGGTTTCCCGAAACGGGATGTGTTCGATCCAGTCCACCACATCCACGCCTGCCGAACGCGGATCACCGAATGCGATGACCCAAGACCGCGCGCGGCTTGGCCCCGCGTTATATCCGACGGAAATCAGGATCGGTGATTTTCCAAACTCCTGTTCCAGTTGCGCCAGATATGTGCTGCCAAGGCGGGCGTTGTACCGCCAGTCTGTCAACAACCGCTCGACCTCGAAATCAAGCTCTAACTCGTCGGCCACGGATTGTGCCGTGCGGGGCATCAACTGCATCAACCCTTTTGCACCAACCCCGCTTTCGACACTCGGATTGAATTCGCTTTCGCGCCGCGCAATCGCCAGCGCGAGTTCGGTGGCGACGGGCAGCTTTTCTTTGGCCAGATCATGCAGCGGGTAATAGGCGCGGGGTAAAACATATCCGCGTTTGGCCGCCTGTTTGGCGATCATCAACGCGATATGCGGCTCTTTCAGCGATAACGCCAGATCGGCCAACTGCCCCAGTTCCGTGCGGTTAAGGGATTCGGCGACTTGCAAAAAGAACCGTTTTGCTAGCGCGGCTTCCCCTGCTTTTTGCAACAACAACGCAGCTTCCAGCACATCGGACGATATAAAACGGGCATTGCGCCAGTCAGGAAATGTTTCAGCCCCAGTCAGGGCGGCATCCATGCTGAAACCGGCCCGTTCCGCCGCCAAAAGTCCGTAAAAACTGGTCTGGTATTCTGCCGCGAATGCATATGCAGCTTGCGCCGATCCTTCATCACCTATCGCCTGATAGGCGCGGCCTTCCCAATATCCGGCACGGCCCAGACTGATCGGGCTTTGCACGGCCACCCGAAAGCTCTGGAAATGGGCCAGCGCGGTTTTCGGGTCATTCAGATAACGCAGCGCGAGATAGCCAGATAACCATTCCAGATCGGCAAAGTTAGCCCCCTCGCCAAGGCGATGCGTCGACGCCAGCCGATAGGCAGTTTTGCCGTCGCCTTCGCGCATCATCTGGCGCGCCAGTGATCGGCGGCGGTTGGCCCAGCGGCCAGGCTCGCCCAAGGTTTCAGCGGATACGCTGCGTTCCAGCAGTAACGCCACTGCATCGGCGGTGCGCCCTTTGCGGGCCCGCCACAAGAAACGTTCATAGGCGAGGCCGGGATTGGATTGCAGCGCCTTTGGAACAGCTTCGATCAGGGTATCGACATCACCCTCTTTGCGGCGCAGCGCGATGCGGGCTTCGGACAATGCCTTCCAGCCATCACTGACCAACGGATACATCCGCCGCGCATCCGCAAACCGCCCGCGCCACAACAACATATCCAGCCGCGCCGTATGATGCGGGGTCAACAATTCCTTGTGAGCTGATAAAAATGCAGCCCGTCCCGATTTGGACAACGCAAATGTGCGCCATGCCAAAACCACGGTTGCGGCTGCATCGCCATCATGGCCTTTGGCCTTGTAGGCGCGGGCCAATTGCAAAACACCGTTGGTGGAATCTGGGCTTTGGAGATCGAAGTAGGAGATCACCTCCTTGGCAGGGGTTTCAGGTGTGATGGCAGCTTCGCCCTTTCGGCGCATCAGAGGCAGACCGGGCCAGTTCGGGTGCCCGTCCAGAAATGCGCGATATTCGGCCAAAGTGCCGTTGCCGGCCCGCAAACGGTGCCACTCGATAATATCCTTGCCAACCTGCCCCGCAGGGGTGACGCGGCGTATCGCCTCGGGCCAATCCGCGTCGTTTATTGATTCAAATGCCGCGGCCAATGCTGCTGGCGCACGGTTGTCTTGTGCCAGTGTCGGGGTCAACAACATCAATAGGGACGTTAGAATTAGGATAAATAGGCGCATATAGGGCGGAATTCCTTTGAATTTCGGACAGGGTTATCACAAAGTGTACCTGCAGAGGCGAACCTGCAATACACAATCTTGGCAATCGCGCAAACTGCGGCTAGTTTCCGCCGCACAAGGCGTCGGGTGACTCGCTTATCGGATCACTAGTAAACGCAACACATTAAGGAGACGTATCATGTTCAAAGGGTCTTTCCCCGCTCTGGTCACGCCGTTCAAAAACGGTGCGCTGGATGTTGATGCGCTCAAACACCTGGTTGAATGGCATATCGAGCAAGGCAGCAACGGATTGGTGCCGATGGGAACAACTGGCGAAAGCCCGACCGTGACCCATGAGGAACACGAGCAGGTGATCGAGATCGTGGTTAAGGCTGCGGCTGGCCGTGTGCCGGTGATTGCCGGTGCCGGATCAAACAACACCGCTGAATCCGAGCGCTACATGGCGTTCGCCCAAAAGGTCGGTGCCGATGCGGCCCTCGTGGTGACGCCCTATTACAACAGGCCAACACAGGCCGGCATGATCGCCCATTTTACGGCGCTGCATGACAAACATGACCTGCCGATTTTCATCTATAATATTCCGGCCCGATCAGCCGTGGATATGACGACCCAAACCATGGCGGAACTGGCCAAACTGCCGCGCATCGTTGGGGTCAAGGATGCCACAGCAGATATGGTGCGGGTGTCCGAACAACGCGCCGCGTGTGGCGCGGATTTCATCCAGTTTTCAGCCGAGGACGCGTCCGCGCTGGGGTTTAATGCGCACGGTGGTATCGGCTGTATTTCGGTGACAGCCAACGTGGCCCCGCGTCTGTGTAGTGAATTTCAGGCCGCCACGCGGGCCGGTGATTACGCATTGGCGCTAGAGTATCAGGACCGCCTGATGCCGCTGCACGAGGCGATTTTCACCGAACCCGGTCTGGTCGGCGTGAAATACGCTTTGTCCAAACTCGGCCTGTGTTCTGACGAGGTGCGCTTGCCATTGGTTGAGCTGACGGATGACACCAAAGCCAAGGTAGATGCCGCGATGAAACACGCGGGTTTGTTGGGCTAGGCCGTGTTTGGTCACTTTGCCCGCACCCACCTGATTTACGGGGCAACAGGTGCGGGCAAATCAACCTAGTCATTTGTCAGGTTACGGTGAATGTCAGGAAAGAGCCCATACTACCAAATGCTGATAGAGAGATGCTGCACAATTCTTCTTGACCTAAAGTTACCTTGAGCTTTTATAATGCTTTGCATGAGCGGTCTGGAATTGCCTTGTCGTGTCAGAGTATTGGCCTCATATTCTGGGTATGTTCTGCTTGTTCGTTCGAGATGCAGTAGTTTCTATGGAATTCACTTATGCATGTATTGACTATCCTCGATCATCCCAACCCAGCCTCGTTCAGTGCAGCCGTTGCCCAACAATTCATGGATGGTGCCAAAGCGGCTGGTCATTCAGTTGAGCTTGCGGATTTGCATGCCGAAGGTTTTGACCCGCGTTGGTCGATGGCAGACATTGCAGCAGATGGCAGCTCAACCACATTGGCAGATGTGACGAAAGAACAAGCGCGGATCGCGCGGGCAGACGCGATATGTCTTGTTTTTCCGCTATTTTGGTGGGGCATGCCGTCTATGATTAAGGGTTGGGTTGATCGTGTGTGGACATGGGGTTGGGCCTACGATCAGTTGGATGACTCAGAACGATCACTTCAACGATCCCGTTCTGGAGTTCTTCTAATACCGGCCGGAGCACGTTCAGACGAAATGGAAAAAGCTGGTTACCTCGCCGCATTGGAAACTGCTTGGATCAAGGGAACATTTGGATATTTTGGATTTGCCCCACGCAGGCTCGAGGTGCTCTTCGGCTCGACTGGGTCATCAAAGCGGAGACAATCTCTCTTAGCAAAAAGCTATCAAGTTGGCCTGACCCTCGCACCTCCCCAACGAGCCGAATAGGCAAATCGATGCCGCTTGCTTTATGTTCCTTTGCTAAACACGCATCTTAATCACTGAACAGCAGCTCTGTCCCGCATAGCTGCCGTATACCCGCTCGGCTTAAGGGCCTGCTTGCCGAAACTGAAGTTAACGCGCGGCAAAAGGGAAAAACCGTGCCGTAATAACGATCACGCGCCATTTCTCATTGATGCAGTCGCATTTTATGGGTGTGCCCAGTGATGCGGCGCCCCTAATACCACGCATCTTCCATGCTGGCCTTCTTGCTGGCAATGAATTCTTTCAACTCACCATCCTTGGCATCGTCCAAAGGTGGCGCTTCATATTTGGCCAGCGACTCCTTCCAGCGGGTGTTGGCGCGACTGGCGGCGTCAATGCTGCCCTCCTCATCCCATGTCTCCCACGGCTGATCATCATTCAGCGCGGTGTCCCAATAGGCGGTTTTGTAGTGGCGCATGGTGTGGTCGCAGCCGAACAAATGTTCGCCCGGGCCGTTTTGCGCCAAGGCCTCAAACCCCAGTGTGTCTTCGTTCACATCAACACCAGCCGCATAGGCGTGCAGCGCACCGCAGACATCGGCGTCCATCATGAATTTCTCATAGGACATCGACAGTAATCCATCCAGATAGCCAGCGGCATGCATGTTAAAATTCACCCCGCTTTGCATGGCCGACATTTGCGACATCATGCTTTGCTGCATGGCTTGGGCGTCGGGGAGTTTCGAAGTGGTAAAGCTGCCCGCCCCGCGAAACGGCATGTTCAATCGCCGTGACAGTTGCCCCATCACCAATGTTCCCAACGCGGGCTCAGGAGTGCCGAAGGTGGGCGAGCCGGACCGCATGTTTAGTGACACCAGAAACGACGCCAAAATCGCAGGCGATCCCGGGCGCACCAGTTGAGTGATGGCGCAACTGACCATGCTTTCGGCCAGCGATTGCGCGGCTTGTCCGGCCATCGTCAGCGGTGAAACCGCCCCGCCAAGCAGGAACGGCAGGTGGATCGAGCCTTGGTTCGCCCCCGCATAAGCGCGAATTCCAGCGGTGGTTTCGCCATCAATCACCAGTGGCGAGGTGGTGTTGAAATTGCCCATGACGACGCAATTCTGGTCAACAAAATCCGCGCCAAACAGAATGCGGCTCATTTCGATGCTGTCCTTGGCCCGTGATGGCGCGGTGATTGATCCCAAAAACGGGCGATCCGAATAGCGCATATGGGCGTAGACCATATCCAGGTGGCGCTTGTTCACCGGCACATCGGTCGGCTCGCAAATGGTGCCGCCGGAATGGTGCATCCAAGGCGAGGCTTGCGCCAGTTTCACGAAGTTCTCGAAATCCTCGATGGTGCCATAGCGCCGCCCCTTGTCCAGATCCATCACGAAGGGTGAGCCATAAGAGGGCACAAAAACCGTCGCATCGCCACCGATCTGGACGCTGTTGGCGGGGTTGCGGGCGTGCTGGGTGAAAATCGCCGGCGCGGATTTCAGGATCTCGCGGATCATGCCAGGCTCGAATTTGATGTTCCACCTGTTGTCGGGCAGATTGGTCACCTTGCCGCCAGCTTTGCTAAACAGACGCACAGTTTCGGCGTCGTCCCGAAGCTCGATGCCGATCTCGGCCAGAATCCGGTCGGTGGTGGCCTCGATCCGGATCAGGCTTTCTTCGTCCAGAATTTCATAGGGCGGAATGCGCCGCGTAATATAGGGCACATACATATGCGGGTTTTGCCCCGATGTGCTCTCACGGGATTTGCGGGTACGGCGTCGGGTGGGGCGCGTTGCCATGCATCTGTCCTTTGCTGGTTTGTCCGGGTATTTCAAAGGCTGGCGTGCCAATGATCTGTTCCATTTGCGACGCCGCGATTGCCAACAGGCTCTAGACAGCCGCCCAGCCATCTTTTACATCACCCTATGGCCAACAAAAAATCTGACCCCAACTACAAGGTGATCGCCGAAAACCGCCGTGCGCGGTATGATTACGCAATTGAGGATGACATAGAGTGCGGTATCATGCTGCAAGGCTCCGAGGTGAAGTCGATGCGCGAGGGGCAGACGAACATCGCCGAAAGCTATGCCAGCCTTGAGGATGGTGAATTGTGGCTGATCAACTCCTACGTTGCGCCCTATAAACAGGCCAAAACATGGGGTCACGAGGAACGTCGCAAGCGCAAATTGCTGGTGTCCAAAAAAGAGCTGTCCAAGCTGTGGCAGGCCACAGCACGCAAGGGCATGACGCTGGTACCGCTGGTTATGTATTTCAACCATAAGGGTTTGGTGAAGATCAAAATCGGCGTGGCCCAGGGTAAAAAGAACCACGACAAACGCGCCACCGAAGCCAAACGCGACTGGGGTCGCCAAAAAGCGCGGCTGTTGCGCGAAAGCGGCTAACCCTACGGTAACCGTTAACTTTTGTTGAAAAGTGTAAGTTTTGGGCTAGAATCGCAGCAACCACGGTTAGTGGGGCGCGCTGTGGGCGTAAATGTTGGCCTCTTCAGGAAGGAACGAGTGAAATGGAAATGATTATTGGTCTGATTTCGGGTGCAGTTGGCGGCAACGCTGCTGGCGGTCTCATGAAAGGGCTTAGCCTTGGCACCCTTGGCAATACGATTGCCGGTCTTGTGGGCGGCGGTCTAGGCTCTCAATTGCTGGGCATGATGGGCGGTGGCAACATGGCCGAAATGGCGGCAGGCGCTTCTGAAATGGCTGGCGGCATGGATATCGGCTCGATCGTAGGTCAGGTCGCTTCTGGAGGCGTTGGCGGCGGTGTTGTGCTGGCGGTTGTTGGCATGGTCAAAAAGATGATGGGCTAAAGCCAAATAAATTGAGGGCGTCCGATACACTTGGGCGCCCGCTGCTCTTGCCAGCGTGGTCCCCTCGCGCTAGGCCGTATAAGACAGTTACCAAAGGGGCAATTTTCATGTTTCAAGACGACCCAAAAGCGCTGGTTTCAACCAAATGGTTGGCTGATCATTTGAATAGCCCCGACGTACGGATTTTTGATGCCTCGTGGTTTATGGACGGGGACGAGCGCGACGCCCGTGCCGAATATGAGGCGGCGCATATCCCCAATGCGCGGTATTTCGATATTGACGATGTGGCCGATCATCGCTCTGATCTGCCCCATATGGCCCCGCCGACCGAGAAATTCATGTCGCGGATGCGAAAGCTGGGTGTGGGCGATGGCCACCAAGTGGTGGTTTATGACAGCGCCGGGCTGTTTGTGGCCGCGCGGGTCTGGTGGCTGTTCCGTCTGATGGGTAAAACCGATATTGCGGTGTTGGACGGGGGCTTGCCAAAATGGGTCGCCGATGGATATCCGGTAGAAGACATGCCGCCGATCATCCGCGACCGCCACATGACGGTGAGCCGTCAGGCACATCTGGTCAAGGATGTGACGCAAGTGGCCGCCGCCAGCAAACTGGGCGATTACGAGATTGTGGACGCGCGTTCGCCCGACCGGTTCTATGGCCGCGAGGCGGAGAGCCGCGAGGATTTACGCTCGGGCCATATCCCGAATTCAAAGAATGTCTTTTACGCCAGCCTGTTGAACACCGACGGGACGCTGAAAGATAACGCCGCGCTAAAGGCGATATTTGATGCCGCAGGTGTGGATCTGTCCAAACCCATTATAGCCACTTGTGGTTCGGGCGTGACCGCCAATATCGTCACCCTTGCCCTGACCCGCATCGGGCATATGAAACATTCGATTTACGATGGCTCCTGGTCTGAATGGGGCATCCCCAGTGATCTGAAAATTGAAACGGAGTAAGAAAATGCTGACCAACCTGACAAAACAGCCCGCCGACAAAATCCTGCAATTGATGCAAATGTTCCGCGAAGATCCGCGGGATGACAAAATCGACCTTGGCGTTGGTATCTACAAGGATGCCAACGGCAATACGCCGGTGATGCGGGCGATCAAGGCGGCCGAAAAACAGCTGTGGGAGGTCGAGACCACCAAGAAATACACCGGCCTTGCGGGTGAACCTGCCTATGGTGATGCGATGGTCAATCTGGTGCTGGGTGATGCCGTGCCGCGTAATCGCGTCGCAGCAGCGGCGACACCGGGGGGCACGGGTGCGATCCGTCAGGCGGTGGAACTGATCAAAATGGCCAGCCCTGATGCGACGATCTGGATTTCAAATCCAACATGGCCAAACCATCCATCGATCATTAAATACGTCGGCATGAAAATGGCCGAATACCGTTATTTCGATGATGAAACCTGCGGCGTTGATTTTGACGGCATGATGGCTGATCTGGCGAATGTTAAGGCAGGGGATGTGGTGCTGTTGCATGGCTGCTGCCACAACCCAACGGGCGCAAATCTGAATTTGGCGCAATGGGCTGAAGTGATTGCCAGCTTACAGGAAACCGGTGCAGTTCCGTTCATCGACATTGCCTATCAGGGCTTTGGCGATGGATTGCAGGAAGACGCAGCAGCGGTACGGCTGGTAGCATCTTCAATGCCGGAAACCCTGATCGCGGCCAGCTGTTCCAAGAACTTCGGCATTTACCGCGAACGCACCGGCATCCTGATGACGGTGTCGCAAGAGGCAAATAACCAACCACTGGCGCAAAGCACATTGGCCTATCTGAACCGTCAGAATTTTTCCTTCCCGCCGGACCACGGCGCGCGTCTGGTGACGATGATTTTGCAGGACAAGGTGCTGCGTGACGACTGGAAGGAAGAACTGGAAAGTGTGCGGTTGGGCATGTTGGCCCTGCGCGAAAATCTGGCGGGCGAATTGCAACGTCTTTCAGGGTCGGACCGGTTCGGGTTTCTGGCACAACACCGCGGCATGTTCTCGCGGCTGGGGGCGTCACCCGAGAAGGTCGAGGTGCTGCGGGCCGAGCATGGCATCTATATGATTGGTGACAGCCGGATGAACATCGCGGGGCTGAACGAAGCAACAATCCCGATTTTGGCCAAGGCGATTATTGACGTGGGTATCTAGGGCCTGCCGTAGCCTGTCAGATAGTTTGTCCTCGAACAAGCAGGCGTTCGGAAATATCCGGCGAATATCGGCTGTGACGGACTTTGCTACCGTTCACATCTAGCCTGTCAGTGTCTGCTTTGGCACCATGCGCAAATGCCCAAATTAGGAAATATGGATATGTGCCTCGCATGGAGTTTTACTGGGGGCCTGTCTTTGTTAGTATGATGCTAATTGTAGCAATCAAACAATTGGACTGCCCACTAATGACAGAGTTGGCATAGATGAGGGGAGTTGATTTGAAATTGATTTATCAGTCCACACTATTAGCAACGGTACTGTTTCTGAGCATAGCAACGACGCTCCGCTCCGGTCCAGCTGAGTGTTTGGCGACACCATCACAGGATTGCATTTTTAAGCTAGCAATTGAGGCGGCAGAAGAAGAAACCAACCCTCACTATTGGGCTGCCGGAATGATGCATATTGCGTTTCTTCAGGAAAGTGTAGGTTCTGAAAAAAGTGGCGAGACATTGGCATATTTTATCGAGAACTTGCCAAACCGTATGCCCAACCCCAGAACCATCGCGTTTGCGCTCTGGATTCGACCAGCCAACAGTTTGCAAAAATCGTTGCCAGACGCGCCGCAAGCTTCGCAGGAAATTTCTTCTCTCCTTCTTAATTTGGCACCGCAGCTGGATGACAAAGGAGAGAAAGCTGCGATTGGCACTGCGGCAGCATATCTTGTTTACACTCCGCAAAAGCGCCAAATTTACGACCTGATCGAACAAATGGACCAAGATCACAGGCCAGATGTTATCAATGCAGTGGTGCGTGGACTGATTGCGTTAGGGGATGTGGAAATGCTGCAAAAGCTTTTCGATTTAATTCCAGACCCAGATATGCTGAGTAAGACCAAAGCAATCGCTGTTGTCCATCTAACCAGAAATGGTGATTACGACACTGCCAAACGCATCGCATCTTCGGTGGTCACTGTAAGAGTTCGAGTTGCTGCCTACATAACAATTATGCATTCCTATGTTCGCAACCAGCATTATAACGAAGCCCGTAGGATCGCACAGTATTTACAAGAGAGTTATGAAATTGATGATGTGTTGGGGCTACGGTGGGCTCTTGAGCGCACCTATTCGGATATCGGTGATGATGTAAAGCTGCGTGCGCTATTTCAGACACGTTCAAGTAATGCAGGGAATAGCGGCCGGGATGAGCTGCTTGCGACCGCCGCAATGATGCAGGGCGATCTTGGCCCGATATTCGATTATATGGAGCTATCGCAACAACAAAAAAGCGCCTCCTCGTCTTACCTTTTAAACCGATACGTGGTTAGAGACTATTTGCGATCAGGGCAAACTGACTTAACGCGGTTTATTGAGTATTTTGGACGCAACCATTTGAATGATCGATCCCCTCAGGATGTATTTAGCAGGCTGGAATTCCTCGCGGAAAAGCAAGCGGAACAAGGCGACCTTGATGGCGCACAAATGACATTTTGGCGCGCAGATTTTGTGCTTGAAAAAATGATGAATGAAGAGCAAGTCCAGAAATTTTACCGGCAGCGATTTGCAATCCAGCAAAGATCTGCATTCGAGCGGCTTTTAGTGGAACGCGGAATGATAAAAGAAGCGTTGGCGTCGGCTTATGAAAGGCGCAATGCCGTGGCGCTGGCAGATTTAGCCACCATGATCGATTGAAAAACGACTGGATCGGTATCTGCGCAGGGTTTCGATGAGCTTGCTGCATAATTTAACTTGGGCCCGAACCAGGCAACTGATAATTTTAGTCGGACGGCCACTTCGGTCATTTAGCACCCAAAGGGCAGGCTATGTGTCAAAAAAAACGCAATCTATCCGACACATCACACCCGCGGACAAGGTTGCGAATAAACAAAAGCCGGCGAGATTTCCCCCGCCGGCTTTTCATTTGCGTAACGGCCAATATCAGCTGTGATACGCCGCTTCGCCATGCGTGGCTAAATCCAGCCCGCGTGCTTCGTCCTCCTCAGACACCCGCAAGCCGATGGTCATATCAATGCCTTTGAACAGCACAAAGGAAACCACGGCCGTCCAGACGATGGTGATACCAACGGCCTGTGCCTGTATCATGGTCTGGCCCATCATTGTGACGCCTTCGCTATACCCAACGCCGCCCAACGACGGGGCGGTAAAGATGCCCGTGCCAACCGCACCGATGATGCCGCCAACGCCGTGGATGCCGAACACATCCAGACTGTCGTCATAGCCAAACTTGTTCTTGACCACAGTGACAAAGAAGAAGCAGGCGATCGAGGCACCAGCACCCAGAACAATCGCGCCCACAGGGCCGATGGAACCCGCCGCAGGGGTCACAGCCACCAGACCGGCGATCATGCCGGACGCCGCACCGAGCAAGGAAACCTTGCCGCGAAGTGTGCCTTCTACGATGGTCCAGCCAAGGATTGCGCCCGCTGTTGCGGTGAAGGTGTTGATCATCGCCAGACCTGCGCCACCGTTGGCTTCCAGATTAGAGCCCGCGTTAAAGCCGAACCAACCGACCCACAGGATCGCCGCACCCACCAGTGTCAGTGTCATCGAGTGTGGTGCCATCATGTCTTTGCCAAAGCCTTTGCGCTTGCCCAGAACAATCGCGCCAACCAATGCCGCGACACCTGCGTTGATATGCACAACCGTGCCACCGGCAAAGTCCAACGCGCCTAGATTATAGATGTAACCAGCGCCATCCCAAACCATATGGGCAATCGGGAAATAGGCGAAGGTGACCCACAACAGGGTGAACACCATCACCGCGCTAAACTTGATCCGTTCGGCGAATGCTCCGATGATCAAGGCAGGTGTAATCGCCGCGAATGTCATCTGGAAGGCGATGAATACAAATTCGGGAATGATCACGCCTTCTGTAAATGTTCCAATCATTGTATCTGCGCTGACACCCGACAGGAACAGTTTGCCAGTGCCGCCCCACCACGCGCTGGTGCTGCCGCCAAAGGCGAAGGAGTAACCGTAGATCACCCAGATCACCATCACCAGTGCGGTGATCATTGTGGTTTGTGTCAGCACCGACAGCATGTTTTTGCTGCGCACCAGACCGCCGTAAAACAGCGCCAGACCCGGCAGGATCATGAACAGTACCATCACGGTTGAAAAGATCATGAACGACACGTCGCCTTTGTCCATTGTTTCAACAGCATCTTGTGCAAAGGCCGTGGTCGCGGCCATTACCGATCCCGTTGCCGCCATCATTAAATTTCGTAGTTTCATTTTTCTGTTCCCTCTCGTCGATCTGCCTTTGGGCTAGATCGCGTCCTCGTTGGTTTCGCCGGTCCGCACGCGGACGATTTGCTCGACATCGAGCACGAATATCTTGCCATCACCGATCTTGTCGGTGCGGGCAGTGTTCTGGATGGTTTCAACCACCTGATCGACCACGTCCGATGCCACGACGATCTCCAGCATCACCTTTGGCACGAAATTCACGGTGTATTCGGCCCCGCGATAGATTTCGGTGTGGCCGGATTGTGCGCCAAAGCCTTTGACTTCGGTCACGGTCATGCCACGAACGCCGATAGCAGTTAGCGCCTCGCGGACCTCCTCGAGTTTGAAGGGTTTGAGTATTGCTTTGATGAGTTTCACGGCGTTTTCCCTATGCTTGGCAGACATCCTGCGCATTATGCGAATAGGTAAGGCGTGCTACGGGGCCATGACTCAAGGATTCGAGCCCATGATATATTAAGAAAACAGGCAAAAACGCACAATTTATGCGCAAAATTGAATGTGTGATTAAAAAATAGGCAGCAACATAACGGCACTGATCCAAAACTACCCCCTCTACATTCGGCTGCAAGCGTTGTAGGTTGCGAAAAAAACAGGCAAGCACCAGATAGGGTGACATAATGAGTGGTTCAGGTAAAAAGCGCGGCCGTTTGGTCGCCGACAGACGGTATCCTACGGCTAAATTGTCGAGGAACAAAAGAGACGTGGCAAAACCGGCCGCCAAAAAACCGGCCAAACCTGTTGTGAAGAAAACCCGCGTGAAAAAAGCCAAAGTTAAATCCCCGCGTGTGAGAAAAGCCGCGACTGGCAGGTCTTTCTTCGGGTTGTCCAGACTGTTTGCAAAGCGTCCTAAATCCAAGAAGAAACCAGCAGCCCGCAGAGCAAAACCAAAGAAATCGGCCAGCAGGTTCAACCCTGTCACAGCATTTATTCTGGGTATATTTGGCTGGATATTTAAGGCAACATGGCGGATCGGCTGGCGTGTCGCAGCTGTCGTAGGGATATTGGTCGGGGCAGGTGTGGCGTATGATTACACTACCCTGCCACCTGTATCGCAGTTGGTGGATGGTCGCGCGCGCGGGTCCGTGACGATGATGGATCGAGACAACCGTGTGTTTGCATGGCGTGGTGACCAGTTTGGCGGGGTGGTAACAGCGGCAACGGTATCGCGCCATTTGAAAAACGCAGTGATCGCAACCGAGGATAAACGCTTTTACCGCCATTTCGGGATCAGCCCGCGCGGGGTTGCCAGTGCGGTGCGGATCAATCTGTCCGCGGGGCGTGGGCCATTGTCGGGTAATGGTGGATCAACCCTGACACAGCAAACCGCAAAGCTGCTGTGCTTGGGTAAACCGTTTGACCCAACCGCCGGATATAGCGAAAAAGAATACGAGGCAGATTGTCGGCAAAGCTCGCTATCGCGCAAAATCAAGGAAGCCATTTACGCAATGGCGCTTGAGGCGAAGTATTCCAAAGACGATATTCTGACGATCTATCTGAACCGCGTTTTCCTGGGGGCCGGCGCGCGTGGGTTCGAGGCTGCCAGCCAGCGGTATTTTGGCAAACGTGCAAGCGATGTTAATCCGGCCGAGGCCGCAATGCTGGCGGGATTGTTAAAAGCACCGACGCGGTATGCCCCGACCAATGATTTGCAGCGCTCGCAAGATCGAGCACTGACAGTTTTGAAGTTAATGGCAGAACAAGGGTATCTGACATCTGCCGAGGCAGCGCAGGCGCGGGAAAACCCTGCTGTGCTATCGCAGGCCGCGCGGGCCCGTGCCGGCGGATATTTCGCCGACTGGGTGATGAGCAGTGGGCCGTCATTTTTCACTAATGACACCACCGAAGACGTAATCATCCGCACCACGCTAGACCCGCGCATCCAGCGCGCCGCAGAGGATGCGCTGGCCTTTGTGTTCGAAAACAAGGTGAGCACCGGATCCAAAGCGCAGGCGGCGATCATTGTGATGTCGGCAGATGGGGCTGTTCGGGCAATGGTCGGCGGACGCGAGACCAAGGTATCGGGTGCGTTCAACCGCGCCACACAGGCGTTGCGCCAGACCGGATCGACGTTCAAACCGTTCGTTTATGCAGCGGCGCTTGATTTAGGGTACAGCCCGAATGATTTCGTAAAAGACGCGCCGTTGACGATCAACATACCCGGTTCCGGCCCGTGGAGCCCTAAGAACTATAATGATAAATATTTTGGCCGTGTGACCCTGAGCGAGGCCTTGATGCGGTCGCTGAACACCGCAACCGTGCGGGTTTCGGAAAGTGTTGGCAGTGATAATGTGCGCAAAATTGCGACAGATTTCGGGATCAGGAATGATCTGGCCGCTGGCCCCGCGGTGGCTCTCGGGGCATCTGAATCTACCCTGATAGAAATGACAGGTGCCTATGCGGGCATCCTGAACGGCGGGCGCAGTGTGACGCCTTACGGGTTGATCGAGCTGCGCCTTCAGGGCGACACCGAGGCAATGATGCGCCAAGAGGGTGGTCTGGGCGAGCGGGTGATCAACAGAACTGCGGCGGGCGGGCTGATCTATATGATGAGTCAGGTGATTGAGAATGGCACGGGGCGACGGGCTAGGATGGCTGATCGCCAAGTGGCTGGTAAAACCGGCACAACGCAAAAGGCGCGTGATGCGTGGTTCATCGGGTTTTCCGCGGATTACGTCACCGGCGTCTGGATGGGTTATGACGACAACACGCCGCTAAAGGGTGTAACGGGTGGGGGTCTGCCTGCGGAAATTTGGCGCGAAACAATGGTGCGGGTCCATGAGGGCGTTTCGCCAAAACCTCTGCCGATGATCCGGCCAGCTAATGCTGCGCCTGCTCCTGTGCCAACACCAGCACCAACGCCGCAAAAACCGGTTCCCGCCCAACCCCAGATGAGCGAAGATGCGATTGCCGAGCAATTGTTACTGGATGTGTTGCGCAATATAACGAAGCCATAAATTCAGGCTTCTAACTGGCATAGGTTGATCCTTCCTCATCGAGGATCGCTTTCAGCTCGGCCAGATGGCGGGTATCTTGCTCTGGATAGTCCTCAAGCTCCTGCGCGGTTTTTTCGGCGATGTCATCGGGCAAGATGCGCAAGGGCTGTCCGGTTTGTAGCGCACGAATGTATGTTTCGGCGGCGCGTTCAAAATAGAACAACCGGTTAAAGGTTTCGGCCACCGTATCGCCTATGATCATCACCCCGTGGTTGCCCATGATCATCACTTTCTTTTTCGGGTCGGTCAGCAGCGCGGCACAGCGTTTACCTTCCTCCTCGAACGCCAATCCGCCATAGCTTTCATCAATCACATAACGGTTGAAAAACGTAGCACTGTTCTGGTCAATCGGCGGCAGGTTTGAATCGGCCAGTGACGCCAGAACCGTGGCATGGATTGAATGCACATGCATGGCACAACGGGCGTGAGGGCAGTGACGATGCAGCCCCCCATGCAGTCCCCATGCCGTGGGGTCCGGCGCGTTGGGGCCTTGCAGGGTGTCGGGATCATTGGCGTCTACCACCAGCATGTCCGAAGCCTTGATCCGGCTGAAATGCATCTGATTCGGGTTCATCAGGAATTTGGTGCCGTCCTCATCAATGGCCAGCGAGAAGTGGTTGGCCACGCCTTCATGCATGTTCAGCCGCGCAGTCCAGCGAAAGGCGGCGGCAAGGTCGACGCGCTCCTGCCAGTGGTGGATGTTGGGCTTGGTCATGGTGTCGTCCTTTGCATCCTAAGCGGGGGCTAACTGTCTATTCGGTTGTAATATCCAGCCCAATTGCCAGGCTCGGGATGCAACAATTGATAGGAATTTTTATCTGCACTGGAAAGATTTGAATACCAGTTCCGAAAGTAAATCATGAAGTCTTCACCCGGACCCATTCTCCAACCTATGCTATGCATTTCATGGCTAGGAAACTGTTCCCATGGAGCTTCGAGGGATAGGCCAGCCTTTTCCCAATCTACTTTTTGTAGTTTGGAGGCCGCTCTTATTTCTTCTAGAATTTCATTCAAATCGGAAGGAATTTTCCCATCAACAATCTTATATGACGTATTCTTCTTAAATGGATTTCGCATGACAAATTTCCCTCCTTATAGAAACGATGCCTGTGCCGGTTTGGTAATAGTCTCCGTAACCATAGGTTGTCTCCGGAAACATTCTATGCGCAGTATTTGCAGTATACTAACTTGATGTCTAGCAATTGGTTTCATTCGAGATTAGCGCTATCCGCTGCTCATACTCGCCATGCATTTTACGGGCTTGCATCATCTGCCAAACTGATGACAATAGGTAAATGGAAAATACAACTCTCAAAACATGGTCTGAATGCGCTGCAAACCTGATCGCTGTTGCGGCGGGGCGCATGCCGACTGACATGGTTATCACCGGCGGGAAATGGGTGAATGTCCAGACCCGCGAGGTTCTGGAAAATCACGATATCGCCATCAAAGACGGGCGGTTTGCATATTGCGGGCCAGACGCGAATCATTGCATTGGTGACGACACGATCGTGATCAAAGCCGAGGGACGCTACATGATCCCCGGTCTGTGTGACGCGCATATGCACATTGAATCTGGCATGCTGATCCCCGCCGAATTTGCCCGCGCGGTCATTCCTCATGGCACCACGTCGATGTTCACTGACCCGCATGAAATCGCCAATGTTTTGGGCCTGCGCGGGGTGCGCCTGATGCATGACGAGGCGATGATGCAACCGATCAACATTTTCACCCAGATGCCATCCTGTGCGCCTTCGGCCCCCGGTCTGGAAACCACGGGCTACGAGATCAGCCCCGAGGATGTGGCCGAGGCGATGACATGGCCCGGCATTATTGGGCTGGGTGAAATGATGAATTTCCCCGGCGTGATCAATGCCGACCCGAAAATGCTGGCCGAGATTGCCGCGACGCAAAACGCGGGCAAAACCGTGGGTGGCCATTACGCCAGCCCCGATCTGGGTCTGCCGTTTCATGCCTATGTGGCGGGTGGTCCGGCGGATGAACACGAAGGCACCTGCGAGGCCGATGCGATTGCACGGGTGCGCCAAGGGATGCGTTCGATGATGCGGCTGGGGTCTGCGTGGTATGACGTGGAAACCCAGATCACGGCAGTGACCGAAAAGGGGTTGGACCCGCGCAACTTTATCCTCTGCACCGACGATTC
>NZ_JBSMEZ010000072.1:0-9119 GCF_056498605.1 Profundibacter sp. | reverse complement strand
CCGTTCCACATAAAAACCGGCTGCTATCCAATGTACGGCGTATAGCAGTAAAATCACTGTTTGTGCTGTTGATATAATCTTGAAACCAATGTTGCATCTCCTCGGACATTTCCCAATAGTTTTGCGCCAACGAACTGACAGCGCCACCTGATGGCTCCAGCCGTGCTGCGATGATCCGCATGTTGGTCGGCACTGTGCTGATCGCATCAAATCCGGTTGAAAGCGCAACAGTTTCATCCTGCAACGCCACAGCAGCGGCAATCATATTGGCAAATTGTTCCGTTGCCGGATTTTGCGGATTGCCCAACACCGCCGCCCGCGATGCAAGTTCCTTGGCCAAAGCATCGCTGGCGAATGCCGGATAGTCGACATAGCCAAGCGCCTGCAACCGCTGCAACAAAATATCGGCACTTTCCTCAGGCGATATACCATCCTCGAGTTCGATCACCCGCAGGGTTTCATATTCTTTTTCGATCACCCGCAGCATATCACTGCTTGGTTTAATCCGGACTGACAAAAACCCGTCCTGAAACGGCATCGCCACCGCAAAGACCCAGTAATACAGCCCGTCCTGCGCCTTGTTTTTCACATATGCGCCAATGGGTTCACCACGTTTCAAGCTGTCCCAAAACAGCCAGAACACCCCCTTTGGCATATCGGGGTGGCGGATCAGTTTATGGGGGGCGCCCAGCAAATCATCCCAGTCATACCCCGAAACACGCCGGAATATGTAATTGGCGGCCAGAATGACCCCGCGCTGGTCCGTGCGCGAGAAAAAGATTTCACCGGCATGGAATGGTGCGCCACCAGTTGCCGGACGGCGCTCGTTTCTTTTCTCGATAAAACCCAACGGTCAAACCCTTTGCAACAATCTCGTCCTTGATAGGGGCAAAGCATTGCTGCTGGGTTAATTGTCGTTTTCTATTGCGACCCCTGATAATTTGTCATGATACGGGTCGCAAACCTGACGAAACCAATTCAATCTGTCCCGGACCAAAGGGACGAAAATGAAACCGGTAATGAACAATTTGACGTGGGGTATGATCCTTGTTCTGGCAGCACTTTGGGGTGGGTCGTTCTTTTGGGCCGAGGTCGCCCTGCAACAGTTACCCACCCTGACCATCGTGCTGTTTCGCGTCGCGCTGGCCGTTCCGGCCCTTGCGGTTTTCATCTGGTGGAAAGGTCTGAAATTACCCCGCTCGCCCCGCATTTGGGCGGCATATATGGGCATGGGTGTGCTGAACAATGCGATCCCATTCTCATTGATCGTTTGGGGACAAACACACATCACCGGCGGCACCGCGTCGATCCTGAATGCGACAACCGCTATTTTCGGGGCCGTTGTCGCAGGGCTGCTGTTGGCAGACGAGCCACTAACCCCGCGAAAAATCATTGGGGCGGGTGTTGGCATTGTCGGGGTGATGGTGGTGATGGGGCCCGAGGCCGTGCGCGGGTTTGATCTGCGCAATCTGGCGCAACTGGCAGTGCTGGGCGCGGCCCTGTCCTATTCGCTGGCCAGCGTTTGGGGGAAAACCTTCCTGAAAAACATCGCCCCCGAGATAAACGCATTTGGCATGGTCATCTGCGCCGTGATCTGGATATTCCCGATTGCGATACTCCATGATGGCTGGCCCGAGTTCACCTATTCCGCACCAGTTTGGCGGGCGCTGTTTGGCCTGTCTTGGCTGGCCACAGCGACGGCTTATCTGTTATATTTCAGCATCTTGCGACGCGCAGGTGCGGCAAACCTGATGCTGGTTACCTTGATGATACCGCCCTTTGCTACAGGACTGGGCTGGGTGTTTCTGGGCGAGGTCCTGACACCAATCACCGGTCTTGGTTTTTTATGCATCGCCTTTGGTCTGGCGATCACGGACGGGCGGCTATTGCGCCTGCGCCGCCGCTGATTATTCCGCCGCCACCTTTTCCTCGACCTTGTCAGCCAGCGCCTCGGTGCGGGCCGCCAATTCGGCCAGTGTATCGGTCACAACCGGCGGGATCACCGCCACCTCGATGCGCTCTGGATCAGGCGCAGGTTTACTGCGCATTTCCTCGAGCAATGCTTCTTGCGCACCCAGCTTGCCCTCGGCCTCTTGTAACTTTTCCTCAAGACCTGCGGTTTTATCCGCCAGCATCAGACCTGCCATCAACAACATGCGCGGTTCGGGTATACGCCCGATTTGCGCGGTCAGAACCGTGGCTTCGGCGTCCAGCAGTTTGGCCGCCGATTGCAGAAAATGCTCTTCGCCATCCTGACAGGATACGGTGAAACTACGCCCGCCAATTTTGATTTCTGTCTCTGGCATTACGCGCCCCCCCCGATCAGTGGTTTCAATTCGGACATTATGTTTTCCAGCTCGGCCAGATCCGCCTTGCGGGTTGCGCGTAGCGCTTCCAGATCGGTCTGCATCGCCTTGTTGATCAGATGCGCATCCCCGACCCCGCTCTCGTTGGCCTCGCGCAGATCATCATTGCTTTCGCGCAATTGGGCGTTCACCGTCAGCAGCTTTTTGGCATCGGCATCTTTTTTTCTCATATCCGTGGTCAGCTCTTTGATCTTGCCTTCCATCTCTTTGATGGTGGTTTCCTGCTTTTCCTTGATTGCGCTGACGCGTTCTTCCAACTGGGCGTTGGCCAGTTTTTCGGCCTCAAGCGCCTCAATCAGAGCGGCAGACGCATCTGCATCCCCGCCACCCGATGCGCCAGTCAAACCATCAACTCCGGTGCTGATCCGTTCCAGCGCCGCCGTGATCCGGCGTTCCAATTCTGCAATGTCGCTCACTTTGCCTGTCTCCTCGCTCAACAAATCCACCCGATTGCCCGCATTCGAATCGGGCATAAAATAATCTTGTTACAAGTTTAACCAATGGCACAGCGAATTGCGCCCCCCTTTTGGCTCAATACCTTAGCCATCCCGCTTGATCTTCTGTGCAGCGCTGTTATCACCACGGGGTAAGTTTCAGCCAGATAAGGATAAACAGCCGTGGATATTCAGACTTTGCGTAAAAACCACCCCGATCACTGGATGCGGGCTGCCGCTATCCGCACGCTGACACTGGACGCGATTGCTGCGGCGAATTCCGGCCACTCCGGCATGCCGATGGGCATGGCTGATGTCGCCACGGTGCTGTTTGAAAAACATCTAAAGTTTGACGCCTCGGCTCCGAACTGGCCGGACCGCGACCGGTTTATCCTGTCGGCGGGCCACGGCTCAATGCTGATCTATTCCCTATTGCACCTCACAGGCTACAAACAGGCGACGCTGGACGAGATCAAAAATTTCCGCCAATGGGGCGCGCGCACGGCGGGCCACCCTGAATATGGCCATATGGAAGGCGTTGAAACCACCACGGGGCCACTGGGCCAAGGCATCGCCAATTCGGTAGGCTTTGCTATGGCCGAGGAAATCCAGCGGGCGCGCTATGGCAAAAAGGTTGTCGATCATCACACCTATGTGATTGCAGGCGACGGTTGCCTGATGGAGGGCATTTCGCAAGAGGCACTTGGCCTTGCTGGCCGTCACGAGTTGGGCAAACTTATTGTTCTGTGGGACAACAACGGCATCACCATTGATGGCACGGTTGCCCTGTCGGATCGCACTGATCAAATGATGCGGTTCCGTGCCTCGGGCTGGTCTGTATTTGAATGCGACGGACATGACCCTGTGGCAATTGACGAAGCCATCACAGCGGCCAAGAAGACCAAGAAACCCTCGATGATTGCCTGCAAAACCCATATCGCACTGGGCTCCAGCGCACAGGACACATCAAAGGGCCACGGTGCCCTGACGGATGCACAGCTGATTTCCGACACCAAAGCCGGATATGGCTGGACCGCCCCCGCCTTTACCATCCCCGCCGATATCAAGGCGCAATGGGAAGCGATCGGGTCGCGCGGAGCGGCGGAACGTGCCGATTGGGAAGCACGCCTTCTGACCATACCTGGTAACAAACAGCGCGAATTTGCCCGCGCCTATGCGCTCGAGCCACATAAAAAACTGTCAGCCACCATCAAGGCGCTGAAAAAACAGATCACCGACGAGGCGCCAAAAGTTGCCACCCGCAAATCTAGTGAAATGGTGTTGGAGGTGGTGAACCCGTTCACCATAGAAACCGTTGGCGGATCGGCTGATCTGACCGGATCGAACCTGACAAAAACCGGTGATCTGGGGGTGTTTGATCCCGAAAATCGCGGCGGTCGTTATATCTATTACGGTATCCGTGAACACGGCATGGCGGCAGCGATGAACGGCATGGTGCTGCACGGCGGTGTGCGCCCTTATGGCGGCACCTTCATGTGCTTCACCGATTACGCCCGCGGTGCGATGCGTCTGTCGGCCCTGATGCGGGTGCCGACAGTTTACGTGATGAGCCACGACAGCATTGGTCTGGGTGAAGACGGCCCAACCCACCAACCGGTTGAGCATCTGGCAATTTCACGCGCCACGCCCAACACCTATGTGTTTCGCCCCGCCGACACGGTGGAAACCGCGGAATGTTGGGAAATTGCGCTGACCACCAAAGAAACCCCCTCGGTGCTGGCCCTGTCCCGCCAAGGACTGCCAACCGTGCGTCTGGAACATAAAACCAAAAATCTGGCCGCTTTGGGCGCTTACGTTCTGGCTGACGCCGTGGACAAACGCCAGGCGATCATCATCGCCACTGGCTCTGAAGTGGAAATAGCGCTGGCGGCGCGTGATCTGCTGCAAGCGGAAGGCATCGGCACCCGCGTCGTTTCAATGCCTTGTATGGAACTGTTCGCCGAGCAAGAAGAGCGTTATCGCAAACGCATTCTGCCCGGTGGCCCGGTGCGGGTCGCTGTTGAAGCAGGCGTGCAAATGGGCTGGGACCGCTGGCTGACAGGTGAGCGTGGTAAATGCACCAAGGCAGGCTTTGTTGGTATGGATTCTTTTGGTGCCTCGGCCCCAGCCGATGTGCTCTATGAAAAGTTCGGCATCACCGCGCAGGCCGTGGCGGACAAGGTAAAATCCCTGCTCTGATCATTTTTGTTCCAATAAATATCCGCGCCGCAGGCAAAAAAGATTTCTTGCCTGCGGCGCGGATATTTGAAGAACGAAAATGCTGGATGCAAACCAAAGGCAGATCATGACCAACAAACTTGCAATCATCTTTGGCTTTGTGATCATCGCAATCTTCATCGCGGACCATTACTATCTGGATTGGAACCTGCCGGTTATGCTGGGCAAAAAACTGGCCCTGCTGACCGAATACATGGCCTTCTGGCGCTAGGGCGGATTTGCTGGCGCTAACACGGTTGACCTTTGCGCCAAAACCCCCAAGGTGGCGCATAATCAGGCTCTTGGGGGCCATCATTATCTGGAGTTTCGCGAAATGACTGTAAAAGTAGCCATCAACGGCTTTGGCCGCATCGGCCGTAACATCCTGCGCGCCATTGTTGAATCAGGGCGCACCGATATCGAGGTCGTCGCGATCAACGATCTGGGGCCGGTTGAAACCAACGCGCACCTGCTGCAATTTGATAGCGTGCATGGCCGCTTTCCGGTTGATGTGAAAACCACCAAAGACACGATTGATGCGGGCCGTGGCCCGATTGCCGTGACTGCCATTCGCAATCCGGCGGACCTGCCTTGGGGTGGCGTGGACATCGTGATGGAATGCACCGGCATTTTCTCGGCCAAAGACAAGGCCATCGTACATCTGGAAAATGGCGCATCACGGGTGCTGGTTTCGGCCCCCTCTGCCGGTGCCGATAAAACCATCGTTTATGGTGTGAACCACGACACGCTTGGCCCTCACGATCTGATCGTTTCGAACGCGTCCTGCACCACCAACTGCCTATCACCGGTCGTAAAAACCCTAAACGACACCATTGGCCTGAACCACGGTTTCATGACCACAATCCACAGCTACACCGGTGATCAACCCACGCTCGACACCATGCACGGCGATTTGTATCGTGCCCGCGCCGCCGCGATGAGCATGATCCCGACCTCGACAGGGGCCGCCAAGGCCGTAGGGCTGGTTCTGCCCGAGTTGAACGGCAAACTGGATGGCGTTTCGATCCGCGTCCCCACCCCGAATGTTTCGGTCGTGGACCTGACATTTGAAGCCAGCCGCGACACCACCATTGAAGAGGTCAACGCCGCTATCCGTGCCACGGCTGATGGCCCACTCAAGGGTGTGCTGGGCTATACCGAAGTGCCGAATGTCAGCATCGACTTCAACCATGATCCACATTCATCGATCTTCCACATGGACCAGACCAAAGTAGTTGCGGGCAACATGGTGCGTATCCTGACGTGGTATGACAACGAGTGGGGTTTCTCTAACCGGATGTCCGACACAGCCGTTGAAATGGCCAAATACCTTTAAGCAATTCCCGCCCGCGCCAACGGGTGCGGGCGGGTGTTTATGCGAACTTTGCTATTAGCGCCTTTTGCACAGATGGCGTGACAAATTTGGAAATATCGCCCCCCAAACGGGCAATTTCCTTGACCAGCTTTGATGCCACCGCCTGATGCTTGGCCTCGGCCATCAGAAACACGGTATCGATTGTGTCATCCATTGCGCGGTTCATGCCAACCATCTGGTATTCATACTCAAAATCCGAAACAGCCCGCAGGCCGCGAATGATGGTCTGTGCCCCGACATCGCGGGCGCAATCAATCAGCAAGTTTTCAAACGGATGCACCACAATCTCGAAACCGGTATCACGCGACAGCACTGCGCATTCGGCTTCAACCATCGCCACCCGTTCTTCCAGAGTAAACAGTGGTCCCTTGTCACGGTTGATAGCCACGCCAATCACCAAACGGTCCACCAAAGCTGCCCCGCGGCGGATAATATCCACATGTCCCATGGTGATAGGATCAAACGTTCCCGGATAAAGTGCAATGCGCATGGCCGTCCCCTTATGCTTTCACCCGAACGCAACAATATTGCGTGGCCAATTGCAAGGGAAACCAATGCCCCTTTCTTCTTTTCATAAAGCAATTTGCAGTGATATGGAGCAGAACTCTAGAAATATCTGCGCCGCAGGCATTCAGCGCTTTGGCCCGCAGGGTCAAAGCGCTTGGGGCGACGCCGTCAGGCGGCGCAACCCGACAATCAATGCCCCATGATCATGCCTTCCAGTGCTTTTTTCTCCATCGAAAGCTCTGTCAGACGGGCCTTGACCACATCCCCCAGCGTAATCAGCCCAACCATCTCGCCATCTTTGATCACCGGCATATGGCGAAACCGCCCTTCGGTCATCTTCGTCAGAATATCATCCGCCCTGTCACTACAACTACAGGTCACAAGGTTCGAAGTCATCATATCGTCCACCTTATCGGCCATGCAGGCTGGGCCCCGCTTGCCCAGTTCACGCACAATATCACGTTCCGACAATATTCCGTCAGCTGTCTTGCCCGTGGCCGATACCACCACCGACCCGATCCGGTTGTTCGATAACACCGAGGCCGCATCGGCCACGGTGGTGCCCGGTTTGATGGTGAAAACACCATCCGTAGCCTTTGATTTCAGGATTTGTTGGACGAGCATGGCAGACCTCCGTAACGGTTTCGTGATCCCCCACCGTCCCTCACCCGCGACATTCTGTCAAGCTTGTGACCTAAACTTGCCCCTCCAGCCGTGCCACTTCCCGTCTGAGTCCCTGCCCCAACAGATCGGCAAAGCGGTTCAGACGCTCTACCCGTCTATCGTCCAGATGGCGCACCAGATAAAAGGTGCGGCGCAGTGAAATTCTGTCGACCAGCACGCGGCGGATGTCGGGCAGCGTTGGCATGCAAAAATCATGCACAATCGCCAGCCCCGCCCCTTGGCGCACCCAATTGACCTGCACCGCCACCGAATTAGACGCCAAAGTCACCCGATCCACACCGGTTTCGGCTAAATAATCCACTTCTTTGTCGAAAATCATATCGGGGATGTAGCCAATCACCCGATGCCCCTTCAAATCTTTCAATGTCTTGATCGGCGGATGCGCATCCAGATATCCCTGTGTGGCGGCCAGATGCAGTTTATAATCGGCAATCTTTTGCGCCATCAGCCGCCCCGCTGTAGGGCGCGACAGGGTGATCGCCATGTCAGCCTCGCGTTTGGAGAGGTTAAACACCCGTGGCAGCGCCACGATCTGCACCTCAAGCCCCGGATTATCATCGCAAATCGCCGCACAGACCTGCGGCAGCAGATAGTTGGCCGACCCGTCCGGCGCCCCGATCCGCACCACACCGCTTAACTGCCCCGCCTCGCCATGCACTTCCTCGACCCCTTGCGCCATCGCGCTTTCGGCCCGCATCGCATGGACCAACAGCCGTTCGCCCTCGCTGTTCAGCACATAGCCCTGAACAGATTTGGCAAACAGCGCCGCCCCAAGCCGATCCTCGAGCCGCGCAATCCGCCGCCCCACTGTGGCGGGGTCCAGCTTTAGCGCCTTGCCCGCACGTGACAGGCTTTCGCCCCGCGCCACGGCCAGAAAAACCCGCATATCATCCCAGTCGAATGCCATCATCATACCTGCAATTTTGCAAAACACCTTTGGGAAACTGACCCTTTTCATGGCATTTATGCAAGGCTAAACTGCGGCCAACCCAAACCCAACGGAGGATTCGATTATGGATATAGGACATTTCATCAACGGCAAGATGGTCAAAGGCACATCCGGCAAACAGGGCGACATCATGAACCCCGCCACCGGCGAAGTTCAGTATAAAGTCGATCTGGCCTCGGCTGCCGAAATGGATGCCGCCATCGCCGCAGCGTCCGCCGCCCAACCGGCATGGGGTGCTAAAAACGCGCAGGTCCGTGGCCGCGTGATGATGGCGATGGTTGGCCTGATCAACCGCGACATGGAAAAACTGGCCGAAGCGTTATCGCGCGAGCATGGTAAAACCATTCCCGATGCCAAAGGCGACATTCAGCGTGGTCTGGAAGTGGTTGAATATTGCATGGGGGCAGCCGAGCTGTTGAAAGGCGAATATTCTGTTGGCGCTGGCACCGGCATTGATATGTATTCGATGAAACAGCCGCTGGGCGTTGTTGGCTCGATTATGCCGTTCAACTTCCCCGCGATGATGCCGCTTTGGCACATTGCACCAGCGCTGGCGTGTGGCAATGCAATCGTTTTGAAACCAAGCG
>NZ_JBSMEZ010000071.1:0-5678 GCF_056498605.1 Profundibacter sp. | reverse complement strand
GGTTTCTGATGGGATTAGTGATTGCCTATATCGGCGCGCATCCGATCCTTGTATCGCTGGCGATGATGATCTTTTTGCGTGGCTTGGGTGAATTCTTGACCCACGGCGGCGATATCTCCGGCTTCCCAGCTTATCTGAAACCACTCGGGCATGGTTTTATTTTCGGAATACCAATCCCCTTGCTGGTTTTTGCCGCTGCCGCCCTTCTTTGGCACGTGGTTTTGCGCAGGATGCGGCACGGGTTTTCGGTTTATATGGTCGGTTCCAATATCAAGGCGACCGAGTATAGCGGTGTTCATACCAAACGCACGCTGACCCTGATTTACACCCTTTCCGGCCTGATGTGCGCGGTGGCAGGCATTCTGATGCTAACGCGGTTTAATTCAGTACGGGTGGGGCATGGCGAGGCTTTGTTGCTGGTTACGGTATTGGCCTGCTTTCTGGGCGGGGTTGATCCGTTTGGCGGATTTGGCCGTGTGGTTCCGGTGGTTCTGGCGCTGGTAATTCTGCAGGTCTTGTCCTCGGGATTGAATCTGATAGGGGCGAACCAGCACCTATCAACAGCCGTTTGGGGGCTTTTCCTGATCGGCGTGATGGTATTGCGTTTCCTGATTGGAAAGCTTCGAATATTCAACAGTGGAAAGGACGTGTAAGATGCAAGGATTTGGTGTTCATACCAGCATGTGGACTATGAACTGGGACCGCGCTGGGGCCGAAAAAGCGGTTGCAGCCGCTGTTCATTACAAGATGGATTTCATCGAAATAGCGTTGTTGAATGCACCCGCAGTAGATACGGCACACACCCGTGATTTGCTTGAGAAGGCCAATATGCGGTCGGTCAGCTCGCTTGGCTTGCCTGAAGGGTCTTGGCCGTCGCAAAACCCCGAAGCGGCAATTGCGCATTTGAAAATTGCCATTGATAAATCCGAGGAAATGGGCTGCGAAGCTCTAACTGGTGTAACCTACGGCGGTATTGGTGAGCGCACTGGACTGCCCCCGACAGAGGCCGAGCTGGACAATGTTGCGCGGGCGTTGCGCGAGGTAGCAGATTACGCAAAGGCGCACAATGTGGCCTTCGGGATAGAACCTGTAAACCGCTATGAAACCCACCTGCTGAACACCGGCTGGCAAGGGGTCGCAATGATTGAAAAGGTCGGGTCGGACAACCTGTTCCTGCACCTTGATACCTATCATATGAACATCGAGGAAAAGGGCGCGGCCAACGGCATTCTGGATGCGCGCGAACACTTGCGCTACATTCACTTGTCCGAAAGCGACCGCGGCACACCAGGGGCAGGCACCTGTGACTGGGATGAGATTTTTGCCACCCTTGCCGCAATCGGGTTCAAAGGAGGACTGGCGATGGAAAGTTTCCTGAACATGCCGCCTGAAATCGGCTATGGCCTATCAATCTGGCGGCCTGTTGCCAAAGACGAGGCCGAGGTGATGGGCAACGGCCTGCCATTCCTGCGCAACAAGGCGGCGCAATACCGGCTGATCTGAATGGTGTGAATGCCCACTCTCTGTTTTATCTCGGAACAGAATACAACAAAATTCCCTCGCCCAATCAGCACGTCCCCCATCAGGGCCTTGTTGCATGGATCAGACAAATAACGCATTCCTGACGGTGAGCCCCATGGCCTCCATATTACTGGCCACCATTTTAGGATGGGATGACAAAAACGGGGAAGTTACATGACAACAGATGTGAGACTTGCGGTCGTCGGGGCCGGCCTTATCGGCAAATGCCATATTAGTTCGATCAATTCGGCAAAAGGAGCGGCGCTGGCTTGCATTGTTGACCCGTCCGAGGCGGCGCAGGTTTTTGCGGAGTCCTGCGGGGTAGATCGCTATTCTTCGATTGAAGAAATGTTCGAAAAAACTAACGTCGATACCGCTTCGCATGGTGATGGTTCAATATGGGCTTAAACCTGCCATTCCCATCCCGCCTCTTTAAACATGTTGCTGCTAGGGGATGAAATCTATCTGTGTGGCGCAACGTGTCGAAGGTGTGATCCTTGAGGGTGAGGTCATCGCCCATTCGGGGCCGATGACTGGCTGCTCTTACGTTACAAAAACTAAACAAGGTTGTGAGGGGAGTTGTTTTGGCTTTGGTTTTGCCATGACTTAGGTGATGCTGATAGAAACAACTGGAGACGCGAGAATGGTGTATAGGTTTAAGACTGATTTGAAATGGTCCGCTGTGACCCCGAAAATGGATTATCTGAACCGTCGGCAATTGCTGGCTGGGGCGGGCGTTATGGCGTTGGGGGCGATGGCTGGACCGGCTATGGCAAAGATTGCGACAAAGCCGAGCGGGTTTTCGACGGATGCAGCGCCGAACACGCTGGAAGAAATCAGCACCTACAATAATTTCTATGAATTTGGCACTGGCAAGGGTGACCCTGCCAAGTACGCGCACAAGCTGACAACCGATCCGTGGAGTGTGAAGATTGATGGGTTGGTGGACAAACCCGGCACCTATGATCTGGCCGATGTCACTAAAGGTGTGGATATGGAGGAGCGCATTTACCGGTTTCGCTGTGTCGAGGCGTGGTCGATGGTGATCCCGTGGGTCGGGTTTGAACTGGCCACATTGCTGAACCGCGTCGGGGTTCAGTCGGGCGCGAAATATGTGGCGTTTGAAACGCTGTTTCGGCCTGAAGAGATGCCAGCGCAGAATTCCCGTCTGCTGGACTGGCCCTATGTCGAGGGTCTGCGTCTGGACGAGGCGATGAATCCGCTCACTATACTGGCGACAGGTTTATATGGGGAAGAATTGCCCAACCAAAGTGGTGCGCCGCTGCGGTTGGTGGTGCCGTGGAAATATGGTTACAAGTCGATCAAGTCGATTGTGCGCATATCGCTGGTCGCGGAAATGCCACCAACCACATGGAACAAGGCGGGGCCGAATGAGTACGGGTTCTATAGTAATGTGAATCCCGAAGTCAGCCATCCGCGCTGGTCGCAATCAAGTGAGCGCCGTATTGGTGGCGGGATATTTGCCAAGCGCCAGCCAACCCTGCCGTTTAACGGATATGGCGAGCAGGTCGCGAGCCTGTATGACGGTATGGACCTGACCAAGCAGTTCTGACGATGGCAATAGTTGATCAGTTGAACGGTGCGCTACGGCGGATGCCGACGTGGGTGCTGTATGTGGGCGGTGTGATTCCGGCCATCTGGCTGATTGTTCTGCTGTTGAACGGTGGGTTGGGGGTGGATCCGGTCAAAGCATTGGAACAACGAGCGGGCAAGATTGGATTGCAGTTTCTAGTGGCGGGGTTGGTGGTGACGCCGTTGTGCCGGTTCACCGGTATCAAGCTGATCAAATTTCGCCGCGCCATCGGGTTATTGACGTTCTTTTATATAGTGCTGCATTTGATGATCTGGCTGGCGCTGGATATCCAGTTCTATTGGGGTGAAATCTGGACCGACATAGTGAAGCGTCCCTATATCACCATTGGCATGACCGGATTTTTGGCAATGGTGCCGCTGGCACTGACGTCTAACAATGCCTCGATCAAGCGGATGGGGACGGCGGGGTGGCGCAAGTTGCACAAGCTGACCTATCTGGCGGCAATCGCTGGGGCGCTACATTATGTATGGCTGGTGAAGGGATGGCAGATCGAGCCGCTGATATATATGGCAGTGATGATCGGGCTGTTGTGTTTGCGTATTAAGGTCAAGCAACGGCGCGTTGCGACCTGATTGAAAAATCCCATGTCATTGCGAGTGCCAGTAACCAGCGTTACGATGCTGAAACGGTAAGCGCAGCGCGGTGGGGTGTATGGACAGTCTGGTAACCTTTCAATGGTTGAGTGATCATCTGGATGATCCTGATCTGGTGGTCATTGACTGCACGAATTTCGCAGACTGGTCTGTAAGCGATCAGAGGTTCGTCACTGTGAGCGGCCACAGCCAATGGGCGGGCGGGCATATAGACCAGTCACGCCATGCGGATTTCTCCGGTGGGCTTTCTGGCGACGCGCGCCGCTTTCGCAACACATTGCCCGAACCACAGGTCTTTGCCGCGGCTATGGCGCGGCTGGGCGTCAATACAAACAGTCGTGTTGTTCTGTATGATACCGCGCAATCCATGTGGGCCGCGCGGGTGTGGTGGATGCTGAAATGGATCGGGTTTGACAGGGCGGGCATTCTGGATGGCGGTTGGCAAGGTTGGGTTGCGAATGGGGGGCGGGTATCAGGCGCGCCAGCATCACATAGTATAGGTGTGCTGGATTGCGCGGTGAAATCAGATGTGTTCATTTGTAAGGAGGCGCTTCGCTCTGCGCTTGAGGACGGGAACGTTCTGTTGATTGATGCGTTGAGTGAAGCGCAGTTCAGTGGCGCAGAAAGTGATCTGGGACTGAGCGGCCACATACCGGGGGCCATCAATATTCCGGGCACCAGCCTGCTGGATACATCTTCTGGCTGCTACCTGCCGCTGGAGCAGATAGCGGCGCGTTTGCCCGAGGACAGGGAGACACGCACGATCATCTATTGCGGCAGCGGGATTGCAGCGTCTTCGGTCGGTTTTGTGATGCATCGGATGGGCTTTAAAGATGTGTCAATCTATATGCCCGGGTTGCAAGAGTGGATACTGGACCAAAGCGCCCCGATTGGGCGGGGCTGATAACAGGATTCGGATAAATGGCGGGCGAGTCGGGTGAATCGGCGGTGATTCCGGCGTTTTGGGCGGGTGAATCGGAATATTCGGGGACTGAGTCTGTGGATAAGGTCGAAATCGGGTGATATCCCTCCATGATGCGGCTAATCTTATTGCGCAAAAGGGGGGTAATAGTTTTCTAACCTTATTCAAGCCCCTTGTTTTTATGGGGAAAACAGGTTTTTTGAAAAAAGATCGCTTTTCTTGAAAAAAGCTCTTGCGACTCTCAGCCGGTAAGCCTAGATACGTCTTCACCAGCCGAGCAGCAACGCTCTAACGGGACGCCAGACAGGCCAGACGGTCAAGAAAGCGGAATAAAAACAGAGGCTTATCAGGCAGGCGCGCCGGAAATACTAAAGGCGCTTCGGTTTGGTTTTGTCTGTGTTGCTCTTTGAAATTGATAGTATCTGAAGAGATATGTGGGCGGTTTGGTTCATTCGATGAACAAACTTAAGCATATCGCGCTACTAGGGCTTCGGTCCGATTATGTAGTGTCAGCTTCACTGTTTGGACGGCTTTCGGTTATCTTTGATAACCTGAAGCACAACAAACAGAAGACTGCATCTGACTGCAACGGTCAGATGCGATGTGCAAAGGTTCGAACGTCAAGGACAAGCAAGCAATTGCTTTTCAACTTGAGAGTTTGATCCTGGCTCAGAACGAACGCTGGCGGCACGCCTAACACATGCAAGTCGAGCGCTACCTTCGGGTGGAGCGGCGGACGGGTTAGTAACGCGTGGGAATATACCCATCACTAAGGAATAGCCTCTGGAAACGGAGAATAATACCTTATACGCCCTTCGGGGGAAAGATTTATCGGTGATGGATTAGCCCGCGTAAGATTAGATAGTTGGTGGGGTAACGGCCTACCAAGTCGACGATCTTTAGCTGGTTTGAGAGGATGATCAGCAACACTGGGACTGAGACACGGCCCAGACTCCTACGGGAGGCAGCAGTGGGGAATCTTAGACAATGGGCGCAAGCCTGATCTAGCCATGCCGCGTGAGTGATG
>NZ_JBSMEZ010000070.1:0-10838 GCF_056498605.1 Profundibacter sp. | reverse complement strand
CTGAACCTGAACCTGAACCTGAACCTGAACCTGAACCTGAACCTGAACCTGAACCTGAACCTGAACCTGAACCTGAACCTGAACCTGAACCTGAACCTGAACCTGAACCTGAACCTGAACCCGAACCCGAAGCAAAAAAATCGGGCTTGATCGGGCGTTTGTTGGGGCGTAAAGAAGCCAAGCCTGATGAGGCGGCACCTGAGAAGAAACCCGAGAAAAAACCGGCCAAGAAAACCGTTACCAAACGGGCGCTGGACGACGATATGCTGGAACGGATCGAGGAGCTGCTGATCACCGCCGACATGGGCGTCGACACCGCCCTGCGTGTCACGGCTAACATGGCCGAGGGGCGTTTTGGCAAGAAACTGTCCACGGATGAAATCAAGCGCCTGCTGGCCGCCGAAATCACCCGCATCATGGAACCTGTGGCCAAGCCCATGCCGCTCTATCCCAAGAAACCGCAAGTGGTGTTGGTGGTCGGCGTCAATGGGTCGGGCAAAACCACCACCATTGGTAAACTTGCCAGCCAGTTTAAGGCGGCGGGCAAGGATGTGGTGATCGCGGCGGGTGATACCTTCCGCGCGGCCGCCGTTGAACAGCTGCAAGTCTGGGGTGAACGCGCAGACGTGCCGGTTCTGACGGCACCCGAAGGATCCGACCCCGCCAGCCTAGCGTTTGACGCGATGACCAAGGCCGATGCGGACGGGGCCGATCTGTTGATGATCGACACCGCAGGGCGGCTGCACAACCGCGCCGATCTGATGGAGGAATTGTCCAAAATCGTGCGGGTAATCCGCAAGAAAGACCCGTCAGCTCCGCACAACACATTGCTGGTGCTGGACGCGACCACGGGGCAAAACGCGCTCAATCAGGTCAAGGTGTTTCAGGAGTTGGCCGATGTGTCGGGGTTGGTGATGACCAAGCTGGACGGCACCGCCAAGGGTGGCGTGTTGGTGGCGCTGGCTGACAAATTCGGGCTGCCGATCCACGCTATCGGGGTGGGTGAGCAGATCGACGATCTGGACGCGTTTGACCCCGAAGAATTCGCCCATGCACTGACAGGACTGGAGGACTGATATGCGGTATTTATTAGCGATATTGTTATTTTTGACGGCCCCAATTCAGGCCACCGCATTTTCGGCGATGCAACCGGATGATTGCGCGGCTGTTTGGGAGACCATCATCAAAGGGCAAAACACGGGGGCGGTTGCAAACCGGCTGTCCGATGAGGACTGGTGTCTTGTGCCTGCTGACCAAGCGGCCACCGAGGGCTTTGATTTCGACCGGATTGAATGGCGTGCCGAGGGGATTGAGAGAGTGCTGGAACAGTCGCTTCTGCCCACCACCCTGACCATTCGGGTGACGGACGCCGATATGTTGCGAAAACTCGGGGTGCGCGGGGATGCGGATGCACCCGCCATGCCGATGCAGATCACGATGAGCCTGCGTGACAATGCACAAGACCGCCAGTTGGTGATCGAGAACCTGCTGATTACAGGGCCAAAAGGCAATGTGGTATCGTTGAGCGGTGTGTTCCATAACGTCGATCTGTCGAGCACGGCAAAGATGCAAATCAGCCTTGGTAGCGCAAGCCTGCGTAATGTGGTTTTGGTTGCGGATGGAAACCGCAAGTTGGAGCCATATCTGCGCCCCTATATTGGCGAGACCTTTCCTGAACGCACCCGCAAGCGGTCGGCGATGATCGACAAAGTGTCAGATTGGCCCGATCACAGTTTTCCGCCAGAAACAAAGCGTGCCGTGCAGCAATTGATCGCTGTGTTGCCGGCCCCCAATGGGACATTGCAGGTAGAGGTTGATACCGGGGCGGGGCTGTCGGCGGGTATTTTCATACAGACGTTTGTATTTGGTGTGCCGTTTGACGAAATGATCAACCGCGCCCTTGAGGGGGTGGTTTTCAATGCAAGCTGGACCGCCGCTGAATGAGCGCATGGATCACCGCGCTTGAAGGCACTCTAGCGGGACATCAATTGGCGATGGGGCTGGCGCTGATGTCGGCTCTGCTCCATGCGGTTTTTGGGGCGCTGCAAAAGGGGCGTCATGATCCGTGGCTCGCGCGCGGTGCAATCGACATTTCTTACGGGGTTATCGCCACCCCGTTTGCGCTGTTTGTGGTGCCTTGGCCCGAACCGCATATGTGGCTTATCTTTGCCATTACCTTTGTAATCCACTGTCTTTACAAATACTTGCAAGCGATGGCTTACAGTCGCGGCGCCTATACGGTGGTTTACCCCGTGGTGCGCGGCACAGGGCCGTTGTTTGCGATTGTCGGCGCATATTTCCTGTTTGGCGAACGGTTCACAGGGGGGCAATGGGCGGGTGTAATGGTGCTGCTGGCGGGCATTTACGGGCTGGCGCTCTATAACCTGCGCCACCTGACTGTGGGGCGCGACACGTTGAAACTGGCGCTGGTGTTGGCGGTTCTGACGGGGCTGACCGTGTCGACCTACACCACCTATGATGCCTACGGCATCCGTGCTACCACGGATCCATTCACATTTCTGGCGTGGTTTTTCATGTTTGACGGGCTGTTCTTTATGCCGACGATTGCTGCGATCCGTTATCGCGCGATGGTGGATCCGCCCGCCCTGCGCCCGCTAATGGTGCGCGGCATGATCGGCGGCATCATCGCCATCATCAGTTTCGGCGGCATTATTCTGGCCACCCGTCTGGATAATGTCGGCCAAGCAGCCGTGTTGCGCGAAACCTCGACGGTGTTTGCAGCCCTAATTGGCTGGGTAATGCTGAAAGAACGGGTTGGGCCGCGCCGCTTTATGCTTATGGCATTGATTGCGCTGGGCGCTGTGATAGTGCAGGTGGGCGGATAGATGGAGACCCCGATGAGTGAGAGCAAAAAGATAAACCCGATTGTGAAAATGCTGCTGGAGCTTGGACCGATTGTGGTGTTTTTCATCGCCTATACCAAGCTGAAGGATACAGCATTCACCTATGATGACACCGAATACAGCGGTTTTATCATAGTTACGGCGATTTTTGTGCCGCTGTTGGCGTTAACCACGTTTATCCTGTACCGTATGACCGGCAAAATATCGGTGATGCAAATCTTGACGCTGGTGATTGTGGTGGTGTTCGGAGGGCTGGCGATCTGGTTCAATGACGAGCGGTTCTTCAAAATGAAACCGACGATGATTTATCTACTGTTCGCCGGGATGCTGGGGTTCGGGTTGATGCGCGGGCAAAGCTATCTGCAATTGGTGATGGAAGAGGCAATGCCGCTACAACACGAGGGCTGGATGATCCTGACAAAACGCCTGTGCCTGTTTTTCGCAGCCCTCGCGGTGACCAACGAGGTGGTCTGGCGCACCATGTCCACGGATGCCTGGGTGAACTTCAAGGTCTTCGGCTTGACCGCTGCGATTTTCGCGTTCTTCATGACCCAGAGCAAATTGATGCAGAAATACGCGGTCGAGGAAGACGAGGCTTAGCCCCATTTTCGTTCCATCAATATCCGCGCCGCAGGCATAAAAATCTTCTTGCCTGCGGAGCGGATATTTAGACGAAAAAGAAACAGTCAGGGCTTGCGATTAAACAACATGTCCTGCGCTTTTTTATCGGATTGCAGGTTGGAGCGCATTTCTGCCGCCACAGCCCGCCCTGCAATCACACCCTTACGTGCGCCGACGGTTTCCAGCCAGCGGGCCATGTGGGGTTTATCGTCCAGCGTTTGCTGCTGGCCCTCCCACTGGCTCGCCCAAGCCCAGATCGCCATATCGGTGATAGAGAAAAAATCACCCGCGACAAATTCATTATCAGCCAACTGCCGATCCAGCACGCCATAAAGCCGCGCGGTCTCGGCGCGGTAGCGATCTTTGGCATAGGGCAGGTCATTGGGCGGGTCCATTGCGGGGGCGTATTTCAGGAAGTGGTGTGCCTGACCCGCCATCGGGCCAAGGCCGCCCATCTGCCACATCAGCCATTGATCAACCGCAATGCGTTCCCGTTCAGTGTTGCCACAAAACTGGCCGGTTTTGCGCGCCAGGTATTGCAGGATTGCGCCCGATTCAAAGATCGAAACCGATGCGCCGTCCGGCCCGTCAGGATCGACAATCGCCGGCATCCGGTTGTTCGGTGCGATCTTTAGAAAATCAGGTTTGAACTGATCGCCCGCCCCGATGTTCACCATATGCAGCGTATAGGGCAGGTCCATTTCTGCCAACGCGATGGTAATTTTCCAGCCATTCGGGGTGGGCCAGTAATATAGGTCGATGGGTTTGGTCATGTTATGGCTCCTTTGGGTGGTATGATCGCTGTTTTTGACAAAAGGGCAAGGCGGCGGATATCAACAAGTGTTGACCGCGAGAGTATTGCGTTCTATCCACCTAATACTTCGTGGCGATTTGTTACCGGATTGCGGGCCACGTTAAACATGCCGCTAAAGAGGGAAGGGCGATGCCCCGAACCCTCATCCGGTTCGGGTTTTTTTGTGCCTGAAAGGGCGCGGTAAAGGATGACGAGATGAGCAAAGATTGGAACGCACGCACCAAACTGGTGCATTCCGGCACGCGGCGCAGCCAGTATGGCGAGGTGTCCGAGGCGATTTTTCTGACGCAGGGTTTTGTCTATGACACCGCCGAAGCTGCCGAGGCGCGGTTTATCGAGACCGGCGAGGACGAGTTCATTTACGCGCGGTACGGCAACCCGACTGTGCGCATGTTCGAGGAACGCATTGCGGCGCTTGAGGGCTGCGAGGATGCGTTTGCCACTGCATCGGGCATGGCGGCGGTCAATGCGGCGCTGACCTGTGGTTTGAAAGCCGGTGATCACGTGGTCGCGGCCAAGGCGCTGTTTGGCTCGTGTCTGTATATTCTTGAGGATATTCTGGGCCGCTTCGGGGTCAACGTGACGCTAGTCGATGGCACCGATCTGGATGCGTGGGCCAAGGCGTTTCGCAGCGATACCAAGCTGGTGTTTTTCGAAAGCATTTCCAACCCGACGCTGGAGTTGATCGACATTAAGGCGGTCTGTGATCTGGCGCATCAGGTGGGCGCATTGGTGGTGGTCGACAATGTATTCGCCACGCCGATTTTCTTAAACGCCTTTGATCTAGGCGCTGATGTGGTGATCTATTCGACCACCAAACATATCGATGGGCAGGGGCGGTGTCTGGGCGGTGTGATCTTGGGCAGTCGTGAGTTTATCCGCGGCACGCTTGAGCCATACCTGAAACACACTGGCGGTTCGATGAGTCCGTTTAACGCTTGGGTGATGCTGAAGGGCATGGAGACGCTGGATTTGCGATGTCGTGCAATGGCGGATAGCGCCCTGCAAGTTGCAAAAACCGTGAACGGTCACGAGAAACTGACCCGTGTGATTCATCCCTATCTGGACAGCCACCCGCAAGTAGCACTGGCCAAGCGGCAGATGACGGCAGGCAGCACGATGTTGTCGATTGACCTAAAGGGTGGGCAGGCGGCGGCGTTCCGGTTTCTGAACGCGCTGGAAATTTGCACCATTTCCAACAACTTGGGGGATGCCAAAAGCATTGTCACCCATCCGGCCACCACCACGCACCAACGCCTATCTGATGTGCAAAGGGCCGATTTGGGGATCACGGCTGGGTTGGTGCGGATCAGCATCGGGCTGGAGGATGCCGATGATCTGACCCGCGATATTCTGAACGCGCTGATGGCGGCATAGGGACGCGATAAGTCGGTATTATTTGGTAAAACCTGCGCGGTCCCCTACATTAAGAGGGTGAACGTGGACAAAACAGGAGCGGCGATGAACATTCAGCCCCCAAAAGACAGCACCAATGACGACCGCAAGAAGGCCGAAGAGGCGCTTGCAACATTGCGCGATTGGGCCAAGTCGGTCACAGCCATTGAGGTGGCGCAGCTGGACCCTGCGATTGCACGGCTTTTGCCGGAAAACGAGGTGTCGAATTACCCCGCGCTGGCGCGTGCATATCCCGAAGAATTCACCGTGGACGAGGCCTATAAAGCCTCGCTTCCCGATCTGCAAAATGGTCCCGAAAGCCTGATCAAGGGCGCGAAACGCCATATCCAGCATGTGGGCATTTCCAATTTCCGTCTGCCGATCCGGTTCCATTCGCGTGATGACGGTGATTTGCGGCTGGAAACATCCGTCACTGGCACTGTCAGCCTTGAGGCGGGCAAGAAGGGCATCAACATGTCGCGGATCATGCGCACGTTTTATGGCCACGCGGAAAAGACATTTAGTTTCGATGTGATCGAGGCGGCGCTGAATGACTATAAGGCCGATCTGGACAGTTTTGACGCCCGCATCCAGATGCGGTTTTCGTTTCCGGTGAAAATGCCCTCCATGCGTTCGGGTCTTGAGGGATATCAATATTACGACATCGCGCTGGAACTGGTTGAAAAGCGGGGCAAGGTGCAGAAAATCATCCATCTGGATTATGTCTATTCGTCAACCTGCCCCTGTTCGCTGGAATTGTCCGAACATGCCCGCCAAACCCGCGGGCAATTGGCTACCCCGCATTCGCAACGATCTGTTGCGCGGATTTCGGCGCAGATGATCCCGGGCGTGAACTGCCTGTGGTTCGAGGATCTGATCGACATTTGCCGCAAGGCGGTGCCGACCGAAACCCAGGTGATGGTGAAACGCGAGGACGAGCAGGCGTTTGCCGAACTGAACGCCGCCAATCCGATATTCGTTGAAGATGCGGCGCGGTTGTTTTTTGAAGGCTTGCAGGCAGATACGCGTATCGGTGATTTTCGTATCATCGCCAGCCATCAGGAAAGTCTGCACAGCCATGATGCGGTTAGCATCCTGACCGAAGGCGAGACCTTTGTGTCCGACAGTCTGGACCCGAAACTGTTCAACACGCTGTTTCACGTCGGGTAAGGAATACCTGCCTTTGCTGCGGGTCGGACGAAGGTTACTGTTATCCCAACCTAAGGGGAAATTATGGTAAAGTTTGTTTTCGTTGGCCTGCTGGCCTCCACATTGGGCGGGTGCGTCGAAAAAATTTCTGACGATGAGTTCATGCGCCAAGTGGGGCGGATCACGCCTGATAGTCCGCCAACCGAAGTGGTTCTGGAGCGTTATCCCGCGATTAGCCCAAAAGATGTGGATGTCATATTCGGTTTTCCGGATCACTGCGAAAACCGACATGACATTGGCCTGCTTACCGGTTGGGGCAGCAAAGAGCAGAGCAACAAGGAAATCATAGATGGTTTCAGGACCCGTGCAGCAAAATACGGGGCCAATATGGTGGTCTACGAATCCGGCGTAAGCAGCGTTGAGGAGCTTGACCAACTTTTACGCCGGTTCACAGAATACACACTATATCGCTGTCGCGGATAACCAATACCGCTTGACAGATTCACCCCGCACGGCCAAGCCTTGGCCCTATGTTTGATCTGCGTCCTGTGGGATTTACAATTGGTCAGTTGGTGGCCGCGCTTGGCGTTACGATGTTGATCCCGATGGGGACCGACATCTTGTATGCCAATGGCCACTGGCAGGTCTTTCTGGAAAGCGCTATTATCACCATTTTGCTAGGCGGGTTGGTTGCATTGGCAACCGCAAACCGCCCCAAAAAAGGGATCACAATCCAGCAGACCTTTTTGCTGACCACCGGCGTTTGGCTGACCTTGCCGATCTTTGGGGCATTGCCGTTTATACTGGGAGAACCCGAGGCTCGTGTGGTTGATGCGTTTTTCGAGGCCATGTCGGCGTTAACCACCACAGGGTCAACCGTATTTAGCGGGCTGGATGATTTGCCGCACGGAATATTGCTGTGGCGATCTATGATGCAGTGGTTTGGTGGTATCGGCATTATTGTTGTGGCGATGGTGTTCTTACCGGAACTGCGCATCGGCGGAATGCAAATCTTTCGCTCCGAAGCCTTTGATACAATGGGTAAAATCCTACCCCGCGCGGCGCAAATTTCGGCACGGATATCGACGATCTATCTTGGCCTGACTGTTGCTTGCTTTATGGCCTATCTTGCGTTTGGCCTGCCGGGGTTTATGGCATTGAACCATGCGCTGACCACCATGTCGACCGGCGGGTTCTCGACCCATGATGCCTCATTCGGTGAATATCAGGGTGCGCCGGAATATGTCGCCTCGGTGTTCATGATTATGGCAAGCCTGCCATTTGTGCGCTATGTGCAATTGGTTGGTG
Organism: Profundibacter sp.; assembly: GCF_056498605.1. Lineage (NCBI taxonomy): Bacteria > Pseudomonadati > Pseudomonadota > Alphaproteobacteria > Rhodobacterales > Paracoccaceae > Profundibacter > Profundibacter sp. The sequence continues at coordinate 2,687 of NZ_JBSMEZ010000070.1, read as the reverse complement.
GGTCATCACGCCCCTTGTTGAAAGACAGCCAGGTACGCGCCTACTTCAAGACCATTGTCGCGCTTGTTATTTCCCTTACCATCTACCGAATTGTGGCCAATGGCGACCATTATGAACACGCATTCCGCGAGGCCACATTCAACGTGACCTCGATTATCTCGGGCACTGGTTATGCCAGCGTTGATTATCAGCTATGGGGCCCGTTCCCTGTGGTGCTATTCTTTTTTATTGGCCTTGTGGGGGGCTGTGCTGGCTCTACAGCCTGCTCAGTGAAAATATTTCGCTATCAACTGCTGTTTGCGGCAATTAGGTCGCAAATATCAAAGATTCACTCGCCCCATGGCATATTCACGCCGCGATACGACGGGCGACCCGTCAGTGAAGATGTTATTTCATCGGTGATGGCATTCTTTGTGATGTTTATTGTCACAGTAGGGGTGTTGGCGGTGTTGCTGGGGGCGACGGGACTGGATTTTGTCACATCGGTATCGGGGGCGGCCACGGCGATTGCCAATATCGGCCCCGGGTTGGGCGATACGATTGGACCTGCGGGTAATTTTGCCACGCTGAATGACACAGCAAAGTGGATGCTGGCGGCGGGGATGTTGATTGGGCGGCTGGAACTGTTGGTGGTTTACACCATCCTGACCGTGAAATTCTGGAGAGGCTAAGGCGATGAGTAAACGACCACCACAAAGACCCCTGGGCGCAAATATTTCCCACATGCTAAAGGCACGCGGGGTCAATGTGATTTTCGGTATTCCGGGGGTGCATAATGTCGAGCTGTATCGCGGCATCGAAGAGGCTGGCATCACCCATGTTCTGGCGCGTCACGAGCAGGGTGCGGGGTTTATGGCTGATGGTTATGCACGCGCCACGGGTAAGGTGGGGGTGGCCTATGTGATCACTGGGCCGGGTCTGTGCAATATCATGACGCCGATGGGGCAAGCCTATTCCGACAGCGTGTCGATGCTGGTGATATCGTCCTGCCTTGAAACCAAAGACCGTCACATCGGGCGCGGGCGGCTGCATGAAATGCGCGATCAGGAGGGGGCAGCGGCCACGGTGTGTGACTGGTCTGTCACAGCCCCTGATGCGGCAGCGGCCTATCGTCTGGTGGATAAGGCATTCGCGGAGTTTTCCGCGTGCCGTGCCCGCCCCAAACATATTCAGGTGCCGATTGATGTGCTGGGCGGCATGGCGGACAGTGCGCCGGATCAGCCGATCTATCCGGCCAAACCGCTCGCCCGCCCCGAAGATGTGGCGGCCGCAGCAGAATGGTTGCTGGGCGCACGTCGTCCGTTGTTTGTGTTTGGTGGTGGCGCGACAGCAGGGTTCGAGGCGGCACGCAAGCTGACTCGTTTGATGCGGGCGGCGACCATGTGCACCTATGCGGGGCGCGGTATCATCGCGCCGGATTATCCGTTGAATTACGGCGCATGCTTGTCAAAAGCAGACAGCGCCAATGAATTGGCCAAGGCTGATCTGGTGTTGTGTATAGGAACAGAACTTTCCGAGACCGATTTATGGCGTGATCATCTGGGTTATGATGCACCGATGATACGTGTTGATCTGGATGCCCACTCGCTTGCAGACGATCATGTGGCTGATTTGCCTATCATGGGGGACGCAGGCGTATTTCTGTCGGATTTGTGTGATCTGGTTGAGGGACATAACAAGGAAACGGGTTGGACAGAAAAAGAGGTCACAACGGCTAAATCAAGCTTTGCTGCCGAAACCGATGCGGCCCGCCAAGGCATCGCGCCGATCTGCGCGGCGATGGCCGACGCGCTGCCAAAGGGCACGCTGTTTTATTCCGATATGACGCAATTTGCCTATGTGTCCAAAGAGCTGTATCCGCTGGATCGCCCGAACCTGTGGCATCACCCCTATGGGTTTGGCACGCTGGGGTATGGGCTGCCTGCGGCCATTGGTGGTAAAATTGGCCGCCCCAATACGCCGGTTGTGGCGATTGCCGGAGATTACGGGTTTCACTATACGATGCAGGAGTTGGGTGTCGCGGTGGAGTTGGGGCTAAGCCTGCCAATCATCCTATGGGACAACGGCAAGCTGAAGGAAATCGAGGACAGCATGGTGCGCAGCCAGATTGCGCCCAATGCGGTGGTGGCGCGGAACCCTGATTTCTGTGCGCTGGCGCTGGCGTTCGGGGCCAATGCGACGGCCCCCGATACATTGGCAGATTTCCAGCAGGCGCTGAAGGATGCGTTGAAGGTGGATGGACCAACGTTGATCTATGTAACGCCGCAGATCACCGACTGACGGTTTGGGAATTGTTTTCTTTCAAAGAAAACAGCCGAAATCTTTCAAAGATTTCGTATGCGGCGTTTGACGTTAGCGCTGTTCCATCGCCAGTCGCAGGCCAAGCGCAACAAAGATTGCGCCAAGGCTACGGTCCAGCCACAGGCCAAAGCGCGGCGAGGTGCGCAGCTTTGTGGTCAGCCGTTCGCCGACCAGTATCAGCGGGGGGGCAACAAAAGCGGCGACAACGATGATCAGGCTGCCGTGTAGAAACAGTGTAAGCGGTGCGTTGACCCCACATTGAACCGCCCCTTGTTTGCCGGAGGCTGATTACTTCATGTTATGCGACCATATCTAATGTGTTTAACTGTGCATAGTACCTCTCTTCTGCTTCTGCTGGCGGGATGTATCCGATGGGCTCAAGCAAG